>JAYVNT010000178.1:0-2124 GCA_043758285.1 Flavobacterium sp. | reverse complement strand
AGGAATTATTGCGGCCAATAAAACCCCTGCAATGGTTGAATTTATTCCAGACATCAAGATGCAATACCAAAGTAGAATACCAGCAGTGACATAAATATAAGCTGAAATCTTTTTTTTCTGGTTGATGATAACTATCAAAATTAAAATTGTAGTTCCTGCTAATAAAAAAAGCCATTTGATGTTTGCAGAATAAAAAAGTGCTATTACTAATACCGATCCTAAATCGTCAACAACAGCTAAAGCTGTGATAAATACTTTTGCTGTATTGGAAATTTTGTCGCCCAGTATTGAAATTATTCCAATTGCGAAAGCGATATCTGTTGCCATCGGAATTCCCCAGCCATGAGAAGTAGAAGTTCCTTTGTTGAAGAAAAAATAAATCAATGCAGGGATTAACATTCCACCAATAGCTGCACTCACGGGAATAATTGCTTTGTTGAAACCTTTTAACTCACCGGATATTAATTCTCTCTTCATTTCAATTCCAACCAAGAAAAAGAAGATAGTCATTAACCCTTCATTGATAAAATGCAAAAGAGTGAAATGGGGGAGACCGCTTATCTGTAGTTCTTTTGACCATACTGAAATGTAAAAAGCAGAATGAGATGAGTTCGAAAGTACCAAAGAAATAATTGTAACCAATAAAAGCAATCCTCCTGAAATTTTCTGTGAAGAGAAAAAGGCACGGAAGGTTTTTGATAACTGTAATTGCAAAGAATTCATTTTCACCATTCGACTAAATTAATATTTTATTATGGCGAATGCAATTTACGTGAAATCAATTTCAATTTGAGCGGATATTATTATTGAAGAACATATTTTTTGAAAATTAGTTTTCACAATAATCGATAGTTTAGTATGTGTCAATTTTTTTTTTCTGATAAAATGAAAATCATTTTACTTGAAAGTAGCATAAAATAAATTTGTGTCATGTCCACCGCCATTATTACGATTGGAACTAAAGACCAAATGTTTGCCGTCTGGAGAAAAGACTGGAAAAGCATCAAAGTTTTTATCGAATGTAATTTGCTCTAATTCGGTTCCATCCAAACTACACATCCAAAGATTAAAATGGTAACCACCTAATAGATGGTTGCTAGAAAAGATTACTTTTTTTCCATCGGGCGAAAAGAAAGGAGCCCAGTTAGCATTACCGAGATGAGTCACTTGTTTTAATTCTTTGCCATCGACATTACATGTAAACAATTCCATATTTGTTGGCATCACTAATCCTTGTGATAATAACTCTTTGTACGTTTTTATTTCTTCCTCCGATTTAGGACGTGATGCACGAAAAATTAATTTCTTTCCATCAGGCGAAAAGAAAGCTCCGCCATCGTATCCAAGTTGATGTGTGATTTGTTTTACATTGGATCCATCAAGATTCATCGTATATAAATCAAGGTCGCCATTTCTTATGCTAGTAAATACAATTTTATCACCCTTAGGACTTACTGTTGCTTCAGCATCATATCCTTTTGAATGAGTTAACTGATTAATGATTTTTCCTTTTAAATTAGCTGTGTAAATTTCAAAGCTATCATAGACTGGCCAAATGTATTTATGATCTGCACGAGGTGCTGGTTTTATTGGGCAATCCTTTGCTGATAGATGTGTACTTGCATAAATAATTGTTGAGTCACCGGGAAGAAAATATGAGCATGTGGTTCTCCCTAATCCAGTACTAACTAACCTAGGATTGAACGTAGTTATATCTGAATAAAATATTTGGTCGCAGGGAGCATTGAAATCAAGATTAGTCATTTGAAAAACTAATTTTTTACTGTCAAAACTATAGTAGGCTTCTGCATTGTCACCTCCAAAAGTTAATTGACGGACATCTTGTAAATGGTTCTCTTGTGGAAAATGTGTGGTTGTATCAGGCTTCATAGTGGAACTCGGCCCTTGAGAAATTACTTTAGTGTATGATAAAATAATGAACAATCCCAAGGCAAATACAATGACTTTTTTCATAATTCAATTTTTCGTAAATCTAAGAAAACCTCTGCCTTTTTTCTGTCATAACAATGTTAGTTTGTGGAAAAATGTACTTTTTTGATGACAATTTTTGAATAGCTTTGTCACCGATTTAAAATCTAAATCGTTACTAACAAATCAATCATA
>JAYVNT010000177.1:0-2126 GCA_043758285.1 Flavobacterium sp. | reverse complement strand
TTTATTTTGTTCGATTGAAAAGCGACAAAGAAAGTGTCAGTAAAAAATTCATAAAACAGTAAACACATTTTTTTAATGAAAATCAAATTAGTACTACTGCTTTTTTTATTCAAACTCTCCTTTAAATTATTTTCTCAAGAATCAGATGGTTATTGGGATTATGAAAGAAAAACTGAAAAATTTATCCCTTTACCTGATGGAAATAGATATTGGGTTCGTGTTGCAATTCCGACTGGGACTACCCAAATAATTTTTCGGATTTCTTTTTTGAGTCACAATTCAGATTTGCGAACATCTTTAGCCTCAACTCTTTCTAGTATTCCTTCTGCATCAGCTCAAGGTATTGCCGCTACGGTTAGCTTACTTGATAAATTTGGTGGTGATAATAAAGGGAAGTTTCACATTTTCACTTCTCAAGATGATGCAAATGCTTATTACAACACAGGAACCGTAAAAAATGCTTGTTATTCAAGTGGCAATGAAATTCCTAGTGAAAAAAGCTATTTAATAATAAATGAAAGTTCTTGTTTAGATGCCAATACAAAATCGTTGTATTTTGCTTTCTTCAATCAAAATTACGTAGACGATGAACAAGTTGCTATTGAAGTAATGCCTTGGATAGACAATAAAGCAAGTAGAGGATGGACGAAAGAGTTTAAAGAGACAATATATTCTGAATGTGTAAAAAATGCAACAGATTTAACAAAAGCAGGAGATGTATGTCAATGTATTGTTGAGAAGCTACAAAGCAGTTACAAAGTTCAAGATTTTCAGAATATGAGTGGGGCAGAACAAAACAAAGCATTTACGGACATCGGAGAAGAATGTATGAAGATTACCGGAGAAGATAATAACCAACTTGATAAACAACGTGATAATGCTCAAGAATTAGCTAATAAAGGTGAATATGGTCAGGCTATCCCGATTCTTTTAGAAATTATTTCTAGCGGAAAAGTAACCACGCTTGACTACAATAACATAGGTTACTACTATATTTTAACTAAGCAATATTTAAAGGCAATTAAGTATTTGGAAGAAGGTGAAAAAATGGATAAATCCGACTTGCTAATTAAAGGTAATTTAGCACACGCACACTTGCTTAACGGAGATATAGAAGAAGCAAAAGCCTTATATATTAAGTATAAGACTCAAAACGTAACTGAAACAATGAGTTGGGTTCAGATGGTGAAATTGGATTTTGAAACATTTAAAAAACAAGGACTTCCATCAGAAAATTTTGAAAGTATTATTAATTCTTTAAATTAGTTATCCGAACAAATGACATTAATATCAATTTTAATTCTCTTTCGTTATTATTGAGTTTGATGGCGATATTATAGAAATCCTGCTTATGCAGGATTTTTTTATTTGAACTTAAACACAACCTTTTTTACTTGTTACGTCTGTTTAATAAACAACTGTAAAATGAAAAAAATATCACTTTTAATAATTATATCTATAAGTGCTTTAACAACGTACAGCCAAGATTCCATAAAAAAAGCAAAAGTATATCATAATGAATTTGGCATAGATGCAACAGGTTTCTTTAAGCAATTTATTTATATTAATTCCTCTATGTATGGCGGTGATAATTATTCTCCATCATACTATTTGACTTACAGAAGACATTTTAAAAATGGAAACATACGGGTTGCTATTGGCGGTGCATACACTTCTTATGATTTGCCTCCTTCGAGCTATGATTCCAATACATATCAATTTAGAGACCGTTCCCTTGCTTTAAAGATTGGTTACGAATTTTTTAGTAATCTGAGCAAACGCTGGCAAGTTTTTTATGGTGCTGATTTTCGCCCAAGCTGGGCATATTCAAAAGATGATGCACCATATTGGAATGGTGGATATGCAAATGGTAAGGAGGCACAATCCGTTATCTATGGAATAGCACCATTATTGGGCTTTAGTTTCAAATTCAATAGCCGATTAAGTATCTCTACAGAAACAAGTTTCGGCATCAATTACTATCAAAGTCAAGGAAGAAACTATTTTATACCTGAATCAAGTGCATACACTCCTTTGCCTGACCAAAAAATTCCAAAATCAAGTAAAACATATACAAGTTTTTCCCAACCGATAGCAGTAATTGTTACGTTTGATATTTAGTTTAT
>JAYVNT010000176.1:0-6792 GCA_043758285.1 Flavobacterium sp. | reverse complement strand
AAAATGGGTGCATCAAAATTAGATTCTTTTTCAGATAAACAAAACGAGTTGGCTTCCCTTTTCAAAGCATTGTCTCATCCTGCAAGAGTAGCTATTATTGAATATTTACTGACGGTTGATACCTGCATTTGTGGTGATATTGTCAACGAATTGCCTTTAGCACAACCTACAGTTTCGCAGCATTTAAAGGAATTGAAAAATGCCAATATTATCAAAGGTACTATCGAAGGAACCGCTATTTGTTATTGCATCAACACCGAAACATTACAAAAGTTTGAAGATTATTTCTCGGCGATTTCTTCTAAGTTAAAATTGAAGTGTTGTTAAGAAAATAGAATATAGATTAAGAAAAAATATTATTTTATAATAATCAAAAAACATGAAACTATCCGAAATTAAAAACGAATTAAAACGATTGCCTACACTATTTTTTAAATTACCTAATGGAGATTTGGTTCCTAATCATTTTCATGTTACAGAAGTAGGTAAAGTGACTAAAAATTTTATTGATTGTGACGGGAAAATGCGGTTTGAAGAAGTGGTTAATTTTCAACTTTGGGAAGCAAACGATTATGACCACAGATTGCATTCTGAAAAATTATTATATATCATTGAACTCTCAGAAGATAAACTTCAAATTTCTGATTTGGAAATTGAGGTTGAATATCAAATGCCAGACACTATTGGGAAATTCAATCTAGAATTTGACGGTACTTCTTTTCTTTTAACCTCAAAACAAACTGATTGTTTGGCAAAAGCCAATTGTGGTATCCTGATTAAGAATAACATTCAAGAAAAAATTTCTTCCTGTGGAACCGAAAGTAATTGTTGTTAGTATGAGCACTAAAGAAGTAACACTGAAATACAAAAAGCAAATCATAATTACCCTTAGTGTTGTTATGCTAAATCTATTATTCGGATTTGATGCTAAGTTTACTATTATTAATTTGATTTGGCTTTTGTTATAAATTATGGAACGAAAAACATATTGGGAAAACGTATTTTCTACCAAACAAGAAACAGAAGTAAGTTGGTATCAAGAAAAACCAAAGCCATCGTTGGATATTTTTCAAAAATTGAACCTAGCCAAAGATGCCAAAATCATTGATATTGGTGGTGGCGATAGTTATTTGATTGATGCGCTGCTCGAACTTGGGTATACCAATTTATATCTTTTGGATATTTCGGCTAAAGCCATTGAGCGTATTAAGAATAGGTTAGGAGTAAAGCAAGCTAACGTAACTTTTATCGTTTCAGATGTACTCGATTTCAAGCCAAATACCACCTTTGATTTATGGCATGACCGAGCTTCGTTTCACTTTTTAACAACAGAAAACCAAATAGCTACCTATGCTGAATTGGTTGGTTCGGCTGTTGCCAAAGATGGAAATGTAGTCATTGGTACTTTTTCTGAAAACGGACCAAAGAAATGCAGCGGTATGCATATTACGCAATACAATGAGCCAAAATTAAAGTCAGTTTTTGAAACCCATTTTGATATAATTGACAGTTTTACCGAAGACCACAAAACACCCTTTGACACGATACAGAATTTTATTTTTTGCAGTTTTAAAAAGAAATAATAATGACAAATATTTTAGTGCTTTGTACCGGAAACAGTTGTAGAAGTCAAATAGCGCATGGCTATTTACAATACTTTACCAATGCTGAAACCGTTACAATTTATTCTGCTGGTGTGGAAATCCATGGTGTCAATCCTCTAGCAATAGCGATAATGAATGAAGACGGGATTGATATTTCAAAGCATACGTCTAACAATGTGGATGAGTACTACGATATTCCGTTTGATTATGTGATTACCGTTTGTGATAACGCTAAAGAACGTTGTCCTTTCTTTCCAACGAAAGCTATACAATTGCATCATAACTTCCCCGATCCATCAAAAGCAAATGGTTCTACTGCCGCCGTTATAGACGAATTCAGGAGCGTGCGAGCCATGATAAAAGCGTATTGCCAGGAATTTATAACAATAAACCAACTCAGTTGAGTTGGTTTATTTATTTAATAATCTAGGCAGTCTAAGCTAGTCTAAAAAAGTCTAATCAGATATGTAACGGACGATTATCTGTAGCAGCTAAAGCCGCTTCTTTTATCGCTTCAGCAAAGGTTGGGTGAGCGTGCGACATTCTTGAAATATCTTCGGCTGACGCTCTGAATTCCATTGCGGTTACTGCTTCAGCAATTAAATCGGCACAACGTGCACCAATCATGTGAACGCCTAATACTTCATCAGTTTTTGCATCGGCTAGTATTTTTACAAAACCATCCGAATCTCCTCCAGCTCTTGCTCTTCCTAATGCTTTGAAAGGAAAACTTCCTGCTTTGTACGCAACGCCAGCTTCTTTCAGTTGTTCTTCGGTTTTACCCACAGCAGCAACTTCGGGCCAAGTATACACCACTCCAGGAATTAAATTATAATCGATATGTGGTTTTTGTCCCGCGATGATTTCGGCAACCATAGTTCCTTCTTCTTCGGCTTTGTGCGCTAGCATAGCACCTCGAACTACATCGCCAATGGCATAGATATTTGAAACGTTGGTTTGCAAATGGTCGTTTACTTCTAACATGCCACGTTCTGTGATTTTCACTCCAGCTTTGTCGGCATTTAATCCGTCAGTGTAGGGACGACGACCAACCGATACTAATGCGTAATCTCCTTCTAAAGTGATAGTTTCTCCTTTAGCATTTTCGGCTTGAACGGTAACTGCTTTTCCTTTTCGTTCTACTGATTTCACTTTGTGTGAAACGTAGAATTTCATACCTTGTTTTTTTAAGACTTTAGTCAATTCTTTAGACAAACTAGCATCCATTCCTGGAATAATTCTATCCATAAATTCAACTACTGATACTTCTGCGCCCAATCTTAAATAGACTTGCCCTAATTCAATTCCGATTACGCCACCACCTATGATAACAAGATGTTTGGGAACTTCTGGCAATTTTAAAGCTTCCGTTGAGGTAATAATTCTTTCTTTGTCTAATTTGATAAAAGGTAAATTGGATGGTTTTGAACCAGTTGCAATAATTATGTTCTTAGCTTCAATAGTTTCTGATGAACCGTCAGTTTTAGCAATGGTAACATGTGTAGCATCTACAAACGAACCCAATCCTTCAAAAACAGTGATTTTATTTTTATCCATTAAAAACTTTACACCTCCCGAAGTTTGGTCAACAACCGCTTGTTTGCGGGCAATCATTTTCTCAAGATTTACTTTTACTTCGCCCGAAACTTCAATTCCGTGGTCGGCAAAATGTTGTAATTCCTCGTAATGATGTGATGATGCTAATAATGCTTTTGATGGAATACAACCTACGTTAAGACACGTGCCACCAAGTGTGGCATATTTTTCAATGATAGCTGTTTTAAAACCTAGTTGGGCACAACGTATGGCTGAAACATATCCACCTGGTCCAGAACCTATAATGACAACGTCAAATGAATTCATAATGATTATTGATATTAGATGTTTTATTTTTAGTGGCACAAAATTACAAATTATATTGCAACTTTTGATTGCGTATTAATAAGAAATGGTATTAGACTATTATTTAAATTTTCAGGTTAAATAAGGAATGAAAAACAAAAATGAATACGTGCTTATAAGATAATTTCTAACTTTATTTTTATTAGATAAGGATTAGAATACAATACGCGCAAAAAAGATTTTTTTATTGTTAAAATATTAAAAATCAACTACACTAGGGTATTATTTTTGTACTTTTAATATCGAATATTAGAAGTAATTGTTTTAAATAATCAACTAGAAAAGATGTTCAAAGAGGAGAAACTTTACAGTAAAAAGTAATCCTTATTATATGCAATCCTAGTGTGCTTTATAGTAACCGTTAAGAAGCGATTTTTCCTTTTGCAGTTGGTAGAAAACCAATAAATTAAAATAATTAAAACAGCAACTGAACTGTTAAAAGCAAAAGTGGGTTACCCGTAAAAAAATTAGATTGTGTAGAAAATCCGTTAGAGAGCTCTCTTTAACGGATTTTTTTGTGCTTATTTTTTATTCAAATTACTGTTCCTAAAACCATACATAAAGTAAACACAAAGTCCAATAACTAACCATATACCAAACCATTTCCAATTGGAAACCGCCATTCCTGTTAACAAGTAACAACAAGAAATTAATCCTAATAATGGGATTAAGGACAGGTTTTTCATAAACGCTAGTACTGCCACAACAAGGCAAAGAATAAAGAATACAATCAACGGCAAGTTGATTGCGACTTTATCGCCCGAAAAATTAAAGGTTTCGGTAAAGTATGTTGGCAAATAATACTGCACAATAGCAATAGTTCCAATGCAAATAAGAGGGAATATAAATTTAGAATTCACATACGGAATTCTGAATTTTCCTTTGGTTGCTCGATCGGCTAGTTCGGCCTCACTTTGTGGCGACAATAATAAAACACCACCACAAACCAATACAAAAGCAAATAAGGTTCCGATACTGGTAAAATCTAATACAAAGTTTTCATCAGTAAAGAATATCGGAATTCCCACAACCAAACCGGTTACAATAGTAGCAAAGCCAGGCGTTTTGTATTTTGGATGTATTTTAGAAAATTTTTTTGGCATCAAACCATCGCGACTCATGGTCATCCAAATTCGAGGTTGTCCCATTTGGAAAACCAATAATACACTTGTCATCGCTACGACAGCTGCTATTGAAACAATAAACAACATCCATTTTACACCTTTCAAGGCAAAGATTTCTGCCAATGGATCACTAACCCCGAGTAGTTTGTAAGATACCATTCCAGTTATAACTAATGCTAAAATGATATAAACAACCGTGCAAATAACCAAGGAATAAATCATTCCTCGTGGTAAATCGCGCTGCGGATTTTTACTTTCTTCTGCTAAGGTAGATACTGCATCAAAACCAATATAGGCGAAGAACACAGCCGAAACTCCACCCATTACTCCTTTAAAACCATTGGGCATAAAAGGTGTCCAATTTTCAATATCTATATAAAATGCTCCGACTACAATTACTAGTGCAATAATAACTAACTTGATATAAACCATTACATTGCTAAAGTTCTTGGATTCTTTAGTTCCTCTGTAAACTAAATACGTGATAAGCATGTTAATTACTACAGCTGGCAAGTCAAAAATAATACGCAAGCTACCTAATCTTGGAGCCGTTTGCCATGCCGTTAATCCTTCACCAGCTTTATTTGCTAACAGTGCATCTTGCGCCGATTTATAATTTATAGTCAACCATTCAGGTAAATGCAAATGAAAACTTTCGAGCAAATTTGTAAAATAACCACTCCATGAAAAAGCGATATATATATTTCCGATAGAATATTCCATAATCAATGCCCAGCCAATTATCCAAGCAAACAATTCACCAAAAGAAACATAAGCATACGTGTAAGCACTGCCAGAAACAGGAACTCGTGAAGCAAATTCAGCATAGCACAAAGCCGTAAAACCACAAGCAATAGCGCAAATAATATATAAAAACACAACACCAGGTCCACCTGAGAAACAAGCATTCCCAATAGCGCTGAAAGTACCGCCACCAATAATGGCTGCTATTCCGAAGAAGGTTAAATCCCTAACATTTAAAACTTTGTTTAAGTCAGTATGCTCGCCATCACCACCTTGTTTTACAATTATAGCAGTTGATTTTTTTCGAAATAGTTTGGATAATAACATTAACTTAGTTTTGGTTTAGGAAAAACAAATATATAAAAGGAAATGATATTATATCATATATAAGTTTTGGTAATTTGTTAATAGTAATATATAATTAAAAACTATTATTAAACATGATGGTTATCATTAAATTTGAACATTGAAAAGCGTAATTTTATAAAATAAATTCATAGAATATGGAAAATAATGATTCTCAGGGCAAATGTCCCTACATAGGTGGTATTATCAAACAAAGTGCTGGAACTGGTACATCAAACACAGATTGGTGGCCAAATATGTTAAAAATAAATATCCTGCGTCAACATTCTTCAAAGTCTGACCCTATGAATGAAGATTTTAACTACGCAGAAGAATTCAAAAAATTGGATTTAAAAGCGGTAAAACAAGATCTTTACGACCTAATGACTGACTCTCAAGTATGGTGGCCTGCAGATTATGGTCATTATGGTCCATTTTTTATTAGAAAGGCTTGGCACAGTGCTGGAACTTATAGAATTCAAGATGGTCGAGGCGGAGCAGGATCAGGTTCGCAACGTTTTGCACCACTTAATAGTTGGCCTGACAATGGAAATTTAGATAAAGCACGTTTGCTACTTTGGCCAATCAAACAGAAATATGGGAAACAACTTTCTTGGGCTGATTTGATGATCTTGGCCGGTAACTGCGCTTTGGAATCAATGGGTTTAAAAACATTTGGTTTTGGTGGCGGACGTGAAGATGTTTGGGAGCCAGAACAAGATATTTATTGGGGTTCTGAAAAAGAATGGCTTGGTGATGAACGTTACACTGGCGATCGAGTATTAGAAAATCCACTTGCAGCGGTTCAAATGGGCCTAATTTATGTAAATCCACAAGGTCCAAATGGTAATCCAGATCCATTAAAATCGGCCATTGATGTTCGCGAAACTTTTGGGCGTATGGCTATGAATGATTATGAAACTGTAGCTCTTGTGGCTGGTGGTCACACGTTTGGAAAATCACATGGTGCTGCCGATCCTGATGTTTTTGTAGGTAACGAACCAGCTGGCGCAAGTATTGAAGAACAAAGTCAAGGATGGAAAAATACTTTTGGTACTGGTCATGGGGATGAC
>JAYVNT010000175.1:0-2128 GCA_043758285.1 Flavobacterium sp. | reverse complement strand
CATATAATCCAATTTCTGCCACACAAATTCATTGCTTCAACAATCTTTCCAGTCAAAAGAAAGTTCCCAAACTTCATGCAGTTTTTTATTTACTTTTCTGGTCAATTTTACGTCTCTAGCTAATTATTCTAACAAAGTCGTCTCATTATTTTTTTCAACCTGTTAATAATTCCTACGCCATGAATCTTTTACCATTGCCAATGGTAGTATTGATGGTTTAAGGAGTTTGAATAAAACTGATTAATACATGCACAGGATTGGGCCTTAGAACATAACAATTTATAAAATGAACTTTGTTTTTTAAATGATCAAACAATTTGTAAATAAAATCGTACCCAATGACAGCCATTGGTAACAGGTAAATGTTATAAAAAACATCCTTCCATTATTTAGTATGGTTCGTTTTACCGGCATCAAATAAAGATACTACCGTAAATAAGGTTTAAGCATTTCGACCCAACTGTTTTGTACTTCAAAAAGAAAAATATTTCGTTTATCTAATAAAATATCGCTCAGTAATACGCAACGTCCCTGGTCCACACAAAAGGCTCGGGAGGAAACGTTGCTGGGAAGAAACAGACCGGGTTGCATTTTGTACAGCGTGTTGAGCCATATGCGGCTTTTGCGCAAGTACATCCGTTATTCCGTTTGCACCATTTCTATAGCCGCCTATTTACAAAGCGCCAGATGTCGTTCAGGTCAGGTTTTATAAAATGACAATAATAGTTTTGCCAGACACGTACCAACTTATTCAGCAGAATGGCTGGGTATCCCTTCAACCAACCCCATCATTTACTATTTATTAAAGCGGCGTAATTTTGTGTTTTAATAATTTAGCTTTAGGTCTTATCTTCAACTTTTAAAAAATATTGTACTTCATTTACAGGTAGACTTTTTTCAAAGATCTCAACAACGCCAAACCCTTTCTATTCTGTGACATACTACAGCGACATCGTAACTTGAAACTGAAAGCAAAAAACAAAAGACTAAAAAAATGGAAACTCAATCATTATTAACGACTGACCGACTTTTAATAGACCATCTTACATTATATGACAACAACTTTATTCTTGAACTTGTTAATACTGCCGGTTGGATTAAGTTTATAGGGAACAGAAATGTAACTTCACAAGATGAAGTAACCGCTTATATTCAAAAAATAATTGACAATCCAAATACAACTTATTGGGTGGTTAAACTCAAAGACAATCTAACAACAATTGGAATAATTACATTCATTAAGCGTGACTATCTTGAATACCACGACATTGGCTTTGCTTTTCTTCCAAACTTTGCCACTAACGGTTACGCTTATGAAGCTGCAAATACTGTTCTAGATAATGTAATACACAAATACAAACTGACACATATACTTGCTACTACAGTTCCTGAAAATATAGGTTCAATTAAACTGCTGAAAAAAAATGGGTTATTCTTTCAAAAAGAAATTGAAGTTCAAAAAGAAAATTTGCATGTTTATGGAGTTTCAACCAATAAACTAAGCATCAATAAAATTTCAAAATCATTTTTCGGACTTTTTACAAATACAAATAAGGAACAACCAAATTGGAATTTACTGAACGATATTTGCATTCCTGAAATACTGCTTATCAGTAAAACAGAAGCAACACACACAGTTTATAATCTTATTACGTTTATTGAACCAAGACAAAAAATATTAACTGACGGCACACTTACAGAATTTGAAGAAAACGAAATGCAGGAAGAAACTACAATAATTGAAAATATTGCTCAACGATATTCAACATATCAAAAAAGTGGAATTTTAAACGGCAATTTATTTAAAAAAAAGGACACAAATTTTTACAGTTTGTCAAAACAAAAGGTATATGGAAAATTAGTTCAGTTATTTGGGAAGACGAGAAAAATTAATTTAAGCATAATGACAGTATTTCTAAAAGACACAGTAAGTGTAAACCAAAAACGAATTGTCATCATGAAAAAGAAGCACGAACGCACAACATTATGTCGTATAGCTTAAAGCCCCCGAATTTAAAATCACTCAACATAAAATGCAAAAGCCACTGTCAGCAGAAACTGGGGTTTTTGGCTATATGCTGTTCAGCGACACCGGGGCTTAGGTAGTTTTGTAGCATTTATTGGGAGC
>JAYVNT010000174.1:0-6801 GCA_043758285.1 Flavobacterium sp. | reverse complement strand
TTGACAATAGTTTGTCGCTTTATTTTTTGTTTTGGTACAAAACCGGATTTAAATCATCGTCGTTGTACATTTTCATTTGCTTGTACACTTTCATGAATTTGTCGCCGTTTTCAATGTCGTTCAACAAGTCGTTGATGGAAATAAACATATCGTTTTTTTGATCAAGCAAGACGTTTAATTTCTCTTGACATTTTGCTCTGTGTTCTGGCGAAGCATCAACACGAGTAGCTTCTTCATTCATGTGATAAATTTTCAAAGCCAATATAGACAAACGGTCTAATGCCCAAGCCGGGCTTTCGGTGTTGATCTTCGCATTGGGTTTTACGGTCACTGCTGCGTGTTTTTGAAGAAAATAACTGTCGATATATTCCACCATATCGGTACGAACTTGGTTCGAAGCATCGATTTTTCTTTTCAAAACCAAAGCGGCAACTGGGTCAATATTTGGATCACGAATAATGTCTTCATAATGCCACTGAACCGTATCAACCCAGTTTTTGGCATACAATAAATACTCGATTGTTCCTTTAGTATAAGGGTTTAGCGTAGGTTGATAGGCATCATCAATTATGTGGTAATCATTTATACTTTGTTCAAAAATGGGAAAGGCAAATTGTGAAAACATAACAGTAAAATTTATTTTATTTAACTTCGTTCGGTTCGCCTTGAAGGCTCGGGTACATAAAATTAGACCAAAAGGTCTAGGGTGCAAAGATAGTTTTTATACTTTTACCCAAACATACAAATTTTTATCTTCATGCACATCCATTATATCTCCGAGCAGAATAGTATTCTGAATCATTTTTTAGCACAAATTCGCGATGTTACTATTCAAAAAGACAGCATGCGTTTTCGAAAAAACATTGAACGTATTGGCGAAATTATGGCGTATGAATTGAGCAAAACGTTGGATTATAAAAATGTAGATGTACAAACGCCATTGGGAATTAAGCACACCACAACCGTTGCAGAACCTGTAGTTTTATGTTCTATACTTCGTGCAGGTTTGGCTTTGCACATGGGCTTTATGAATATTTTTGACAATGCTGAAAATGGTTTTGTTTCCGCTTATCGTCATCATTATGATAACGATTATAAGTTTGATATTTTAGTCGAATACCAAGCTGCGCCTTCTTTTGAGGATAAAAATTTAATTCTAATTGACCCGATGTTGGCAACAGGACAGTCAATTGTAGCGGTATTACATAAATTGCATTTGGAACAAAAACCAAAAGAAATTCATATTGCTGTAGTAATTGCTGCGCCTGAAGGCATTGCCTTCTTGCAAAAAAATCTTCCTGAAAACTGTCATCTGTGGGTTGCCGCTTTAGACGAAAAACTCAATGAAAAAAACTATATCGTTCCAGGACTTGGTGATGCTGGAGATTTGGCTTATGGCAATAAATTATAGTTGTGAAAAGAAACTAAAAAAGCCACCTAAAATTAGTATCAACAATACAATTTCCTGATACATTTTGTTTTGAGAATATTCAATATTTGTGGTACACATTACTGATAAAGGCATAAATGTAAAAATCAATAAAGCATTATTTTTCTCTGGCGAAATCAAAAAAATTATTATTCCTATTAAAAACCCGAATATCATTTTTTGGTAAGACGCCTGTAAAATCAATGGCTTATTTGTTAAAGTAAAAATCATTGATGACATAAAATAAAAGGCAATCACAACAAAAAACGAGAGCGCAATATTTTGATAATTATTGGTGAAATAATTGAGTTCAAAGTTGGTTTGGGTTTGGGTTAAAATATATGTTATCCAAGTTGCGTCAAACACCAAGGCGGAAACCAAAAAGATAATTGCTGTTGCAAAAAAAGCTATGAACGGCAAAAGCCAATTTCTATAATCTCTTGAAACATGGAAAATTATTGAAATATAGACTAGGATAATAAAAAGTATGCACCAAAAATGAAATAAGGATGCTATAAAAATCCACATTGAAGCGTCAAAAATCTTTTCTTTTGGTGCTTTTAATGTTTGTAATGAAATCAATCTTCTTATGGCTAAAAGCAGAAAAAAATTAGCAAATAACAAATTAGAATTAGTCAAAACTGATGGAGAAACTATCAAAAAAAAGAGGAAAAATAAGATGGTATAGCTACTATTTTTCGTTAAATTATTCTTCTTTACTGTAAAATTTACCATGAAAAAAGAAGCCAAAAGCAATGCTACGCTTGTGGCTAATCTTGAAAATCCTTTTGCAGAATTGGCCTTTAACAAGTCACTTGTTTGGTATAAAAAAAAGAAAAGCAGTAGTAAAACTACAATCAAAGTATAATTAACTATTGTAGATTTTTTAAAAACGCTTGTTATCATAAGGATATTTTATACATTTGTGGCTGTAAATATAACATTTTATAAAATGAAAGTATTTTTTGAAGGTATACAAACATTATTTGTAGATTTCTTATTCAAACCACTTGATTTTTTACGCTCTTTAGAGTTAAGCAGTTGGTGGCTGGCTAATATCATTAGCTGGACAATGATTTCAATTTGTGGTTATTATATTGTTTATTGGTGTAAACAATTAAAAGCACACAAAGACAACAACGAAGAAAATCAAGACACAACGGCCCATTCTTTTTTAAAGTAGGTCGAAACCAATATCTTTTCTAAAATACATCTTATCAAAATGGAGCTTGTCTATATTTTGGTAAGATTTTTTTAAAGCTTCTTCAAAATCATTTCCAAACGAAGTTACCGCTAAAACTCTTCCGCCATTAGTAACAACATTCCCGTTTTTTAATTTAGTTCCCGCATGGAAAACAAAAGAGTCATCAACTTTAGCTAAACCAAATATTTCTTTTTCTATTTCATACTCTTCTGGATAACCGCCAGAAACTAACATTACCGTTGCCGCGCTTCTTTCGTCAATTTCTAAGTTGACTTCGTTTAATTTACAATCCTCAACAGCTTGAAATAATTCCACTAAATCCGATTTAATTCTTGGAATTACAACTTCTGTTTCAGGATCACCCATTCTAACGTTGTATTCAATAACTATAGGTTCTCCTTTTACAATTATTAATCCAATAAAAATAAATCCCTTGTATTCTATTCCGTCTTTTTCTAATCCTTCAACCGTTGGTTTTACAATTCGGAATTCAATTTTTTCTAATAAATCCTTGTCCGCAAACGGCACTGGAGAAATAGCTCCCATTCCGCCAGTATTCAATCCTGTATCACCTTGACCAATTTTTTTATAGTCTTTGGCTGTTGGGAGAATTTTATAATTTTTCCCGTCAGTTAAAACAAATACGCTCAATTCTATTCCGTCGAGAAATTCTTCAATAACAACTTTTGAACTTGCGGTTCCAAACTTGGCGTGGATAAGCATATTTCGTAGTTCCGTTTTGGCTTCTTCTAAATCGTTGATAATTAAAACGCCTTTTCCCGCTGCTAATCCATCTGCTTTTAAAACGTGTGGTGGCTGCAATCTTTCTAAAAAAGCACACCCTTTTTCAACAGTTTCTTTTGTAAAACTATCATAAGCTGCTGTTGGAATCTTATGTTTAATCATAAATTCTTTGGCAAACTCTTTACTTCCTTCTAGTTTTGCGCCCAATTTTGATGGACCAATAACTGGAATGTGATTTAATAAAAAGTCTCTTTTAAAAAAATCATAAATTCCTAGAACCAATGGATCCTCTGGACCAACAACAACCATTCCTATTTTTTCTTGAATTGCAAATGTTTTTATGGCATTAAAATCGTTAGGATTGATCGGAACATTTATTGCTATTTCAGCTGTGCCAGCATTTCCAGGTGCAACAAAAAGTTTCGAACATCTTGAACTTTGAAGCATTTTCCATGCGAATGCATGTTCTCTTCCTCCTGAACCAAGTAGTAAAATAATCATTGTTGCAGTGTTAATTTTTTACAAAAATAGTCAGTAAATTTTTTTATTGCCCATTTTTTACTAATTTAGTACCTTATTTAAATTAATTTAAAATTAAAATTATGAAAAAATTATTACTTTCTTTTTCTCTTTTATCAATAACTTTTGTAAATGCCCAATGGGTAGAACAATCCTCTGGTTTTAGCGTTGCTTCAAGAGGAATAAGCGACCTTTCTATTATCGATGCCAATACCGTTTGGGGGCTGGCTTATGACGGAACTCCATCCTCTACTGCGGTTGTTCAAGAATTTACTAAAACATTAGATGGTGGCGCAACTTGGAATTCAGGAACTATAGATGTAGGTGATACTACTCTAGGAATTAATGATTTATCTCCTGTTGATGCTGCTACTGCATGGGTAAGTGCTACAGCTTCTACTGGTGGTGGTGTTATATGGAAAACTTCTGACGGAGGTTCTACTTGGACACAACAAAATGCTTCTGGTTACACCAATGCAGCATCGTTTCTTGATGGTGTACACTTTTTTAATGCCAGTGTTGGAGTTTCTTTTGGTGATCCTGGACCAGTTACAACTACTTTTGAAATATATAGAACCGTAAATGGTGGTACTACTTGGACAAGTGTTTCATCGCCAGCAATAACATCAGGTGATTATGGTTATAATTCTGGTTTTACTTTTGCTGGTAACAACATATGGTTTGGAACTGCAAAGGGAAAAATATACCGATCAACTGATATGGGTGCTACTTGGGTAAAATACAGTTCACCTATAGCTGATTTTGGTGCTCAAAGTACAACAACTTCCTCTGGAAGAATGTATTTTAGCGATGCTAATAATGGTATTTTAATTGGTAATACATTGACCGGTACTGCTCCTAATCAAACTATAGCATCTCGTAAACTTTATAAAACGACTGATGGCGGTGCGAATTGGTCCGCAGGTGTTGCATACACACAACCATATACTTACAATTTGTGTTACATTCCTGGTACTACTATATTGGTTGGAAACGGTGTTACAACAGGAGCAACTCCTGTTCAATCAACCGGATATAGTATTGATAACGGAACTACTTGGACTCAGTATGACAGTGGCACACAAAGAACAAGTATTGCTTTCTTTAGTCCTAACTTAGGATGGTCGGGAGGTTTTAGTAGTGCTGACCCATTAGCTCCTACAGGTGTTTTTAAATTTACAGGTACATTAGCAACTCAAAATTTTGAAACCTCTAAATTCAAAGTATTCCCGAATCCTGCAACTTCAACGGTAAGTATTTCTAAAGCAAATGTTGATGCATATCAACTAGCTGTTACCGATTTGACTGGTAAAGTAGTTATGACTAAATCACTAAACGGTATTGAAAACACAATAGATATTTCAACACTTTCGTCTGGTGCTTATTTCTTTGAATTGAGTGCTGACAATAAAAAAGAAGTAATTAAAATTCTTAAAAACTAATTACAAATAAAATACTATTTTTAAGGGCTGGCAGACATCTGTTAGCCCTTTTTTTATCTATACTATGTTAAGTCTTTTCAATTTATCGCTTAGGTTTAATGGTTTTCCGATGAAGGAAACAAAACTCGAATTGGAGAGAATACTTTCTATTCCAGAAGATAAGTATGAAAATTACATTCAACAAAAAAAAGCAGCAATTGTTGACTATCATTTAAAAAATAATAAATCCTACCAAGAGTTTGTTGGTAAAACTGACTTTAAAAATTGGAATGAGATTCCAATAATGAGTAAAAAAGAATTTCAAAAACCTTTATCAGAAAGACTTTCTGATGGTTTTTCATCATCAACTGTTTATGTAAACAAAACCTCGGGTTCTAGCGGAGATCCTTTTATTTTTGCCAAAGATAAATTTTGTCATGCTTTGACCTGGGCCAATAATATTCGCCATTTTGGTTGGTTTGGAATTGATTTTAATTCGTCTTTACAAGCGCGATTTTATGGAATTCCATTAGATTTTATCGGAAATAAAAAAGAGCGCATTAAAGACTTGCTGGGCAATCGCTATCGTTTTACCATTTTCGATTTGTCGGATGACATTTTGGAAAAGGTCTTACTCAAATTTCAAAAGAAAAAATTTGATTATATCAATGGATATACTTCTTCCATAGTTTTATTTGCTAAATTTTTACAAACAAAAAATATTGTTTTAACAACGGTTTGCCCAACGTTGAAATGCTGTATTGTAACTTCTGAAATGCTTTTTGATGATGATGAAATTTTACTCGAAAAACAATTTGGCGTTCCGGTTGTCAATGAATATGGCGCTTCTGAACTTGATTTAATTGCGTTTCAAAATCCAAAAGGCGAATGGCAAGTAAATTCTGAAACTTTGTTTGTAGAAGTTTTAGATGAAGAAAAAAATGTTTTACCTAACGGGAAAGAAGGTCGAATTGTGATAACATCCTTATACAATAAAGCGCATCCGTTTATTAGATATGATATCGGTGATGTTGGAATTTTGGATGAAAGAAGTACACCAAAAAAACCTATTCTTAAGAAGCTAATTGGCAGAACCAATGATGTCGCTGTATTACCAAGCGGAAAAAAATCACCTGGATTAACCTTCTATTATGTTACCAAAAGTATCATTGAAGATGATGGGAATGTGAAAGAATTTGTGATAAAACAAACTAAGATTGACACTTTTATCATCGAATATGTAAGTGAAATAGAATTGGCTGAAATTCAGATTCAACAAATTGAAAAAGCTATTACAACTTATTTAGAAAGTGGCCTGACTTTTTCATTTATCAGAAAAGAAAAACTTGAGCGCAGTAAAAGTGGAAAACTAAAACAGTTTATTTCTTTAGTTAAATAGAATTATTCCGTTTTTATATTTTCTTACTATAACTTGGTTTAATAATAAGTTGTATGAAAATAAATATCGAAGTACATATAAGTGA
>JAYVNT010000173.1:0-2130 GCA_043758285.1 Flavobacterium sp. | reverse complement strand
GGTTTACATTTTCAAAGACATCCGAATGCACAAGGAAAACTAGTCAGAGTTGTCAAAGGTAGCGTGATTGATGTGATTGTTGATCTAAGAAAAGAGTCTGCAACTTTTGGCAGACATTATAGTATCGAATTGAATGACAAAAGTAATCAAATGCTGTGGGTTCCACCTGGTATGGCACATGGTTTCTCTGTGTTAGAAGATCAAACAATATTCGCCTATAAAGTAACCAATTACTTTAATGCATTTTCAGAAAGCGGAATCATATACAACGACATAGATTTAAATATTAACTGGGGTATAAAAGATCCAATTGTTTCTGAAAAAGATAGAGTCTTGCCAACATTCAAAGATTATTGTTTGACGCTAGTACTTTAATATAAAATATGGTGAATTCACAAAAAACTAAAACAGATTATTGATTACATGCAAATCCACAAATGATTAATAACAATCCCCAATATTATATACTTGTTTATAGTGCCTATTTTATTGTTTCAGGAATTTTTTCATTCTTGATTAATAGTTTATTTTTAAAATTTGTTAGAACACTCGGAATAAGAAATCAAGATGATACAATTATAAGGTGGGGCTCTCAAAGTAAACCTGCAGTCGGCGGATTTTCTTTTTACATTATTTTTCTTTTATCAATTATCATTTACCCTGTATTTTTTGATAGCAGTCAGGTATTTTTGAATAAGCAATTTATTGGTGTGCTTCTTGCCGGAATGCTTGGATTCCTTTTAGGACTAGCCGACGATGCATACAATACCAGACCTTTTTTAAAGTTCAGCACACAAGTTACGTGCGCAATCATACTCCTTGTCACAGGAACTGAAATAACTGTAAGCTATGTTGAAGTCATTAATTATATCATTACTATAATTTGGGTTGTAGGAATTATGAATTCATTAAACATGCTTGACAACATGGACGGTATTACGACAACCGTTTCTATTAGTATAATTTTATCTGCTTTAGCTGTTATGATTTTTCATCATGAATACAACAGTGTTTACTTTATCATGATGCTTGGAGTAATGGCGGCCTTAGGAGGATTTTTATTTTTCAATTGGCACCCGTCAAAAATGTACATGGGTGATACTGGTAGTCAGTTTTTAGGAATTTTTCTCGCTGCCATGGGAATTCGTTATTTGTGGAATGCAGAACCCCCTAGTGGAGATTTAATCAGCGCAAGAAATTTGTTTTTACCGGTGATTGTTTTTCTGATGCCCTTGATTGACACAACGACAGTAATTATAAATCGAATATCAAAAGGGAAAAGTCCATTTATAGGAGGGAAAGATCATACCACACATGCTTTAGCCTATTTAGGATTAAGTGATAGACAAGTGACCTTGGTTTTTTGGGCAGTAACATTAATCAGTTTGTTACTCGTTGTTATTATGGAAAAATTCTTGAAAGAATGGACTCATGTTTATTCCACACTCTTCAGTATTTATGTCGTTTTGATGTTTTCAATATTCTTCTATGCAACAATCAGCGTCAACAAAAAAAGAGCTGCAAATAAATAAATCGTTTAATCTTTATTTTTCAATTCACGAATAAAAGATGTTAATTTATTGACAGCAATTCCCCGGTGACTGATTTCATTTTTCTCTTGAGCGGACATCTCAGCAAATGTCTTATCAAAACCATCCGGCTTAAAAACAGAATCGTAGCCAAAACCATTGCTTCCCATTTCTTCCTTCGTAATAACACCCTTCACTATACCTTCAAAAGCCTGATCTTTTCCATCAATCATTAAAGAGATAACCGTTCTAAAATTTGCTTTTCGATTTTCAATTCCTTTTAACTCAATCAAAAGTTTGTTAATATTATCTTCCGCTCGACAAGCAGGGCCAGCGAATCGAGCAGAGTAAACACCTGGACGACCTCCAATAGCATCAACCTCCAAACCAGTATCATCGGCAAAACAATTCATGCCAAACTTTTCATAAATGTATCTGCTTTTTATGATGGCATTATCACGAATTGTTTTGCCACTTTCAATTATATCATCTGCACAATCGATATCCTTCAGACTGAGTAATTCAATTGAAGCGGGTAATAATTGCTTAACCTCTTTTAATTTATTATGATTATTAGTGGCAAATACAAGTTTCATAAAAA
>JAYVNT010000172.1:0-6803 GCA_043758285.1 Flavobacterium sp. | reverse complement strand
TAACAAACTTCTTAAGATAATAGAGGAGGTCGGTGAGACAGACTTTAAATTTAAAGGAAATGCTCTCATACCTCTAGTTTTTAAAAAGTTCAAGTCGAACTACAGAAATAGACAACAATATTTAGAGGTGTTCGATAATCGCGAATTAAGAACGTTAACTTATTCACTTTCTCATGCTGAATTTAATCTTTCACCGATTTTCAGTGATGCCAATGAGCTTGATTTTCTTTTTGAAATACTTGAAGTAAGGTGGAAAGATTCTTTTTTAATCGGTCTAATCAACTGTTATTTTAAGAATTGGGAGTCCGAACACAAAAAATGTATAGAAAAAATAAGCGCTTACATTTTTGAAAAACTAAAACAATATGACGGAAGCCGTAAAGTCCTTGTATCCTTTAAAACCAATATGAAATTTTTCGATAAAGCGAACGGGGATGTCTGTTTAGGAAGTGAGCTTGCAATAAATAATAAACACCTTATTGACGCTACAAATTACATATCCTTACCGCGAAGTTGGTTTTCTTACTCTTATTTTTCAAAGGTCATTAGCGCATATTATGAAAAAAGAAAAAATGAGTTACCTCAATTCTTACATGAATTAGACAAATCTCTTACCGAACATAATAATTCTGTCAGCAACAAGCGAATTGTAAGCGAACTGATTATTCAAGCAAATACAAGTGACTTTGCTATGTTGCAAGATAAAGTTAAAGCAATTGCATTTAGATTGATAGGTGATCCAGGGAATATGTCTAATTGGACTACTTTTAAAAATGCTACAGATTATGAAAAAGAAAGACTAAAAAATGCAAGAAACATTCTTAATGAATGGATAACAAGACAATTTATCAATGTATTTTTTGAAAAATGCATTAATGACTCGCGGAGAAAAAACTTTTGGCTAAAATATGCTAAAGAAATTGTTCAATTCCGAATTGTCGGTTCCAACTATATCAAACAACTTCTTATCAGTGATACCAGAATAAGTGGATATGTAACGCCGAGATTTAGCAGCATTAATTCAACAGGAGATCGTAATTCGGCTCTTATGTTTATAATGAAAAATCATTTATTTATAGAGTTTAGTGATAATGGAGCATTTTATGCTTATAAACTATCAAATATAAGCGCCCCATCAATTGAAACTACAACATTTAGTTCGACCAGGATATTAAAAAGGCCATCAATGGATCTTTTAATTTATAGAAACGGAAGATCCTTAAAAAAGAAAAGTGATGAAGGAAGGTTATGTCACCAAGATGGCGAGGTAAGATGGGAACAGGCGGCAGAATTCTGGTTAAACAACGTAGGAGGAATAAATGTTTAAAAGCTCATTTGATCAAATATTCTCATTTTTCATCCTTGATGAGAACGACCAGAAAATTTCTGTTAGAGATTGGGAAAATATTCGATCAAGCTATTTGTCACAGTTGTCAATTTTAACAGAAATTATTGATAATGGATTTGGTGATAATACAACTTACACTTGTGATGTTAACGCACAAGAGATTTTAAAATTGAGTATTGTTGATAAACAAATTCTGGGGTTACCGATTGATTATCCTTACGAAATTTACATTCAGTCAGTCGGTCAATTAAATCAAAACAACTTTAAATTTAAATATGGGTTTTACGATTTTACACCAAATGGAAATTGTTTTATTATAAATCGAAACGGACCAATTGTTGAAATTGAAGAAATGACATACTTACTTTCAGCTAATCAATTTTTAATTTGCGAGGAACTTGACAAGTTTAATCAGTTATCAGAGGCTGAAAGAACTTATTCAAATAATATAAAACGCTATTCTGATATAAAGTTCTTTACGAAGGAGGCTGCAAGTTTTTTAGATGGATATCTCCTAAGCCAGAATTACTATCATCCGGATAAAATTAAAATTGAAATTGAATTCATCAATGGCGCATTGGAAATCATCCCAACCGTAGATATTCAAAACACAATTGGTTTTACTAATGTGTTTGACAAATTTCAGAATATACGAGAAGTATATCCAGTGACAGATGGGAATGGTGAAACGACTAGAGTTGTTATTGACGAATATCAAAAGCTTGAATTACAAAAAATAAAACAACATAGAAATATTACTGACCCAGAATTAATTCAAAAAATAGTTGATAATCCTGAATTTTTTTTTGATGATCAATATGTCGATTTCTCTATTTTTTATAGCGAACGAGTAAAAGATATAGGTATCTATAAACCTAAATTTTATCCATTTGTCTGTCCATATAAATCAGAATGGATTCCAGGGATAGCTATTAAGGACAAAATATACGGTGAAACAAAAGTAGTATTTAAAAATCTGCTTGATTTAGATAAGTTTGTTGCAGAAAATCAGTATGCAAAAAATAATAACAAACAATCTTTCGAATGGCAAGGGATTGAAATTCCTGTAGTCAATGCCGAAAAATGTATTTACATAGCAAAAAAACAATTTGAAAATCCTAAACAAGTTTATCAAAGAAACGAAGAAAAAAATGAACCAGAAGTATTAATTATTAAAGAAAATGCAGAACTAACAGAATATGTTCAGGTCTATAAATTATTAGCAAATATTCATCACAGCTTTTCAGAAATTAAAAACTTGTATTCATATATTTCTTTAAAGGAATATCAAATTGAGGGTATATCATGGCTGCAAACATTGCTCAAGGAAAATTTTGTTGGTTGTCTGCTTGCAGATGATATGGGATTAGGGAAAACATTACAACTGCTTTATTTTATTGAATGGCATTCGCAAAATTATGATGATTCAAAACCATATTTAATAGTTGCACCCGTGACGTTGTTAGAAAATTGGGAAAATGAATATAAAAAATTCTTTTCATCAAGAAGTCTTTCAATGACCAATCTTTTCGGTACAACCGATTTTACTAAGGAATTTAATAAAATTAAGAATCAAAATGAAGCAAAAAAATTGCAGAGAAAGCATATAATTCTCATTAATTACGAAACATTAAAAATCTATCAAGCAACTTTATGTCTTATTGATTTTTCTATTGTAGCCTTAGACGAAGCTCAAAAAATTAAAACTCCTGGTACACTTATAACAAATGTTAGTAAAGCCTTAAAAGCAGACTTTAAAATTGCAATGACAGGAACACCAGTGGAAAATACATTAATTGATCTTTGGTGTATCATGGATTTTTGCGTACCGGGACTTTTAGGCAACGCAAAAGAATTTGCTAAAGAATTTCAAAATCCCTTAAAGGATGATGAAACTGACATTAAAGAACTTGCTGAAAGACTTCGCAAAAAAATCGGCGTTTTTATCAAAAGAAGATTAAAAAAGGATGTTGCAAAGGATCTGCCAATCAAATTTGACAATGATGCTTCAAGGATAAAAAGACAAATGCCAACAGAGCAGCTTGAACGGTATAAAATTGAAATTGAGCAATTTCAAAATGGTGACTTATCAGGCTTAAATAAACGAAATCAAATTTTAAAATCACTATGGGCTATACGTGATATTTCAGATCATCCTTATTTAATTGATAATCAAATTCTAAAGTATTCAAGTGAGGAGCTTGTTGCAGTTTCTGCAAAACTGCAAATCGTAATTGAATTATTGGCTGATATTAAATTCCGTAATGATAAGGTGATCGTTTTCGCAGACCGGAAAGAAACCCAAAAGATGCTTCAAAAGGTCGTCTATGATTTGTTTGGTATATTTCCGAGCATTGTCAACGGGGACACGCCTACAACAAATAAAGCTGAAAATAAAACCAAGCTAAGCAGACAGCAGACGATAGATCGTTTCCAAATTGATCTTGGGTTTAATGTAATAATTATGTCACCTTTAGCCGCAGGAATTGGCTTGAACGTAACCAAAGCCAATCACATAATACATTATTCCCGCCACTGGAATCCTGCAAAAGAAGAGCAAGCAACCGACCGCGCATACAGAATAGGTCAACAAAAGGATGTTCATGTTTATTATCCGATGGCCGTATTCTCAAATGAAATGACAGACAAAAATGGTAGTCAAGAAAAGTCATTTGACGAAATATTAGATGATTTACTAATTAGAAAAAAAGCATTAGCTACGAATACGTTATTCCCATCAGAACGAGCTGAGGTCACGCCTTTGGAACTATCCAATGTTTTTAGAATTGATACCGTAATCCAACCCGCTCCTTTAACTTTAAATCAGATTGATAAATTAGACCCTTATTTGTTCGAGGCATATATAGCTGCACTATATAGAAAACAAGGGTATCAAGTGTATTTAACGCCATGTTCAAATGATAAAGGCGTTGATGTAGTCGCATTAAAAAATGGAGAAAACTATTTATTTCAAGCCAAACAAACTAAGTCATTGGTTGGAAACGAGGCTATTCGAGAAATTTGCACAGCAAAAAATTATTATGAAGAAAAATTCAAAGAACGTTTTTATCTTATTGTAATTTCTAATAGTGATTTCACATCATCATCTGAAACATTGGCACGAACGAATCAAATCAACTTGGTTAAAAGAAATCAACTTCATAAATTGATAGAGAAAAATGACGTTACAATTCAGGATGTTAATAGGCAGGAGTCTCAAAGGATGCAACGGATATAATTGTGTATGTCCACTCATGAATGGTTATTATTACCAGTGGCTAAGTTTACTGGAAAGGTGGTTAGTACTGATCCACTTTGACAAGTACCGATTTTTATTTTAATTTAGTTTATGTACAAGTTCCAATAATCTGCTTCTTCAAGCTTCTTTTTAGCATATTTATTTTCCATCTTTTTACTAAGATTCATGATCATTATGTGTCTGATTCGGGACTAAAAAATCGCAAGATGCATGAAGTCTTATCTCGTTATAAGAATAAATACTCTTTGTCATATGGGCTTTCATTTCGGTCATGGATTGAAATAGCTGGTCAAGCCCGAATTCATGTTTCAGTATTCGAGTGATTCTTATTGCAATCGCATTTTCATACGGATCTGCATTTCCCGTTATACTTATTTTGATTTCAGGAACAGAAAATACATTATACTTCAAGTCCTTTAAGGAACCAATACACTTTCTTATTGATCCAACTTTACATTTGAAACATTACCATCAAAAGCCACATTACAATGCATTAAATGCTTTAACCGTCCTCCGAACCCATTTTTTGCTGAGAACTGAGTTTGAATTTCAAAGGTACTATCTTCATTCATTCCCATGTTTGTTCCTCCTAATATTTCCAAGCTTTCAGGATCATCAATCTTTTGCTTCAAGTAGTCATAAACAGGCGTATAGCCCACGGAAACTGAACGAAATTTATCGTCAAACCGTTTTGTTACTTCTCCCAAGTGCCGTGAAACAAAAGCGAGCGCCGTTTTATAATCGCCATTTTTGAGTGACATTTTCGGATTATAGGCGTAAAGGTAAACTCCCTCTACTTCTTGTAGCGAGTCCAGGTGATAAGTGGATTCGAAATAGATAGTTGAGTACAACTTGTCCTTAATCCTGTTGTCGTAATTATTGAAAGCAATTTTAAAGCTGCTATCCTTCTTGTTGTAATAAACGTCTTTGATGTGGTACATTTTATCAGCTTTAACTTTCAAGGTCAGACTGTCCATGTTGTTGTTAGAAGTATTGCTTTCAGTTTTCTTGTTCTTGTCAGATGATTCCGTGAACTTAAAAAGAATTACAATAGCAATGATAAGTGCGCCAATTATTCCGAATACTTTAATGATTACTTTATTGGTCTTGATGTTTTTGGTTTTCTGGGCTTCTGTTAACATAGGGAGTACTATTTGGGATTTAGGGCTAAAAGATGTATCGCGGTCATACGTTGAATCTTAATTTAAGTTTCTTTATTAGCCATAAGTGCTCAACAGGATTATAAATCAGTTTATGGTAAGTATCTAAAATATGAAAGAGAAAGTACAATTGATTTTTGATAAAAAATCAGAAGAAATTTTGAGTAGAAAAAAATCTCAAACTGAAATTTTAGTTTACCAGGTCCTAAAAATCGGGGTGAGGTCAAAAGACCACTTGAAACCAATTGAAAACTGCTTATTAATACGATAAACGATATTCAAAACTTAATGACAGAATGTTAACGATCGGTCCACTGAGATTCCTAGGCAAAGTTTGAGTTTCGCAGCTCTTCTATTGGATTGCACATTTTGTTAATTTGTAAGTAGTTTTCTCATGGCGGCTATACAGTCTGGGTCTTTTAAGATTTTCATGCTATAATGGGTTAATCGGCAATAAATGAAAATAATACATTCTAACGTGTGGGTATCGTTTCAAAGTTTGTAGGACAAATTTGCTGCACTTTTATTTACCGATAACACATTGCTTTAATCGGCACTTACAAAGTGCAGAGTTTTCGGTAACCAGGAATACAGAACTTTCGGCAGGATAGGTGTTGAGAAATCGGCATGATAAAGTACACAGTTCATAGTGGGAGGCCAATCCTAAATTAATGGTACCACTACCGACTATTTTATCGGAAAGCTTAATTTTCTTCTCATTACCTCTTACCGCATCCTTGCTATTGAAATGCGGCCGTTTGGGATCAGACTCAACGAATTCCGATCATAAAAAGAGGAATTCTTTATTACTCCTCGCTATTGGAATTCCGTTGTCAATTTGGAAGTTAGCAAATGTTTAATAAGCAGTGGCAGTGTATAAAACGGTGATTGCCCACCAGCTGTAACGGTGTTAACCCGCCACCTAAAGTCGTATTTTTTTTCTACCGCAACGGTCAAACCCCGCCAGCTGTAACGGTCATACCCCGCCAGCTGTGACGGTGATACTGGTCCATTTTTAAACGCCTTAAATTACCAT
>JAYVNT010000171.1:0-2131 GCA_043758285.1 Flavobacterium sp. | reverse complement strand
GTTGGGTTGACATTGCAGCAACCATACAAAATGAAGGCGGTGATTCGTTTTTTCAGAAGTACCTGTATATGGGTGTATTCCCTATGTGTCCATTCGATGGTAATGACCATGCTCTTTTTTCAACTCCGTATGTTGATAAATACTACTTGGATTATGGCTTTTTGTTGAAGATGATGAAAGGAAGAGAATGGATTTTGAAACCGCATGTGGTGAAGGTAGAAAACGAATCAGCAAAAGCAAATGTATTCAAAATTAAGAATGGTTATATGATTCCTGTTGTTTATGGCGATGTTCCAGTGGCTAATCTTACTCTTAAAGGCTTAGATATAACTCAAAGGTGTTATGCGTATTATCCGGGAAAACCAGAACCAATTATTATTGAAACAAAGATGGAAGGTGATAGCATTAACTTGTCAGTACCTTTAGAAAGAGGATGTGCTGTTTTGTTTTTTTTAGATAAAGTAACAACGACTTTGCCCGAAGCATTTAATAAAACAGTTACAACTAAAGTAAACTCGAATTTTAGCTTCGAATATACGGATTATTCATCTAATTTCACTTTCCCATTAGAATCCATCAAAATTGTTACTTTGCCGTCTCATGGGAGTCTGAAATTACTGAATGTAACTGTTTCTGTAGGAGATACACTAACAGCTCAGCAGATGAACAATTTACAATATATCCCAACAGTAAATTACATTGGTAATGACAAATTTACATGGAAGGGAATATGTAATGGTACTGCATCGAACACAGCTGAAATGGCTATTCAAATACAGATAAAAAATGTATTTGCTATTGATATAGCCAAAAAAAAAGTTAGTTGTAATTCATTGAATAACTTTTATTCGAAGTCGGCTAATTTAGCTGTTGATGGAAGTAATCCAAGCCTATTAGATGGTTATACTCGGATTACTCGTAGTACGAATACCGAAGAATCGTTGATTATTAAGCACGATGAAGACATTCGGTATTTTGATGTTTTATTGTATGGATATGGTTCGGCAGATAAAATATTGAAATTTTATGTATCACCCAATGCAAATACCTGGACTGAAGTATCTGTTAATCCTGGTCAAGGTTTAGAGACAGTAGCAAGCACAAATTGGTTTCGGAAGCATTGCGTTCCAATACAGGATATTGGAACAGGTGCACGCTACTTAAAAATTGTTTTTGTGGTTACGAGTGTTTCGTGGGGAACGCAATTGGCTGAAATAAACATTGGTAAGATGAACTCATTTCAACGAAATTATATCAATGCTCCACTTAATCTGCCAAGCACAGCCAATTTATATCTCGACGATGCAACCACAGAACAAATAAACCTAAGTTGGGATAATGGTCAACCGAACTTTAATGCAAGTGCTTTTGGAGTTTATCGTTTCAATTCTACTGTTGTATTGCCGCAAATTGGATATTCCTATACAGGCAATCTTACAGTAGGGTATACCGACAGTATTGTTGATATAACAAGAGGAGTTTCTCCGTTGTTGGGAGTTGACGATTTTATGAAACGAGATGCCTCAGGTAACATTCTTTACGAAGATGGAACTATAGCTGCAACTCTTATTGCTAATTGGAATACAAATAAAGCCGTGATGCTTGGAACAACCAAATATCTATCGGTCTACAATGTAGTTGGGAATGGATATAGTGCCATTCCCGGCTGGAAAATAAACGAAGGAATGCAGGGAAGATATGCTCATATTCAACGAGAAACGAATTCTGACTCGTATATTGAATATGTGGTAAATGATAAAAATAATTTGGAATTTGAGCTACTTACTAATTTTTTCGCTAATTTTTCCACTGCGATAGATGTTAAGGTTACAGCTAATGGAATTGACTGGAATCCGATGACTTTTAACTTACTAAACACAGGTATTACAACAGGCGGAGGATATTATACTTTATTTAAAGCTAGTGTTCCATTGCTACCGGAAGGAACCAAGATTGCACGCATTTACCTGAAAAACGGTTTAGATAATTTACCTCCATGGGCACCCCAATTACTTGCAGTTTCATCAAAAACTTATCCGTTAATTACATGGTCGAACCCAGCAAATATAAGTTATGGCAACTTTTTGACGGCTAAAGAATTAAATGCAACATCCGATATACCCGGCACATT
>JAYVNT010000170.1:0-2132 GCA_043758285.1 Flavobacterium sp. | reverse complement strand
TATTTTTTGGATTAACACTTTAATAATCAATCACTTATACGGATCGTATTGTGATTAAAGATAAAGAAAGAACATTTTGAAAGCAAATCACAACTCGGGATTTGGGATGAGAAAAACAAGCGGTATTGTGATTAAAGATAAAGAAAGAACATTTTGAAAGCAAATCACAACGCTGTTATCAATCTGCATATCAGCAGCTTCATTGTGATTAAAGATAAAGAAAGAACATTTTGAAAGCAAATCACAACCGATGACTACTCCTGAAGCTACCAAACCGCATTGTGATTAAAGATAAAGAAAGAACATTTTGAAAGCAAATCACAACCCCTCCGAAACTACGTACCAAGTATATAGATTGTGATTAAAGATAAAGAAAGAACATTTTGAAAGCAAATCACAACCGGCATCCGTAAACAGTTCGTTTTGGGGAGATTGTGATTAAAGATAAAGAAAGAACATTTTGAAAGCAAATCACAACATAATAATTCACGAAAAGGAAAGCTCCACCATTGTGATTAAAGATAAAGAAAGAACATTTTGAAAGCAAATCACAACCTATCCATAACTATCTGCGGATTCTCAGCAATTGTGATTAAAGATAAAGAAAGAACATTTTGAAAGCAAATCACAACATGATGCGAATCCTGCATCAACTGCTTTTATTGTGATTAAAGATAAAGAAAGAACATTTTGAAAGCAAATCACAACGCAAATAGGATAAATCCTGAACTTGGCGTAATTGTGATTAAAGATAAAGAAAGAACATTTTGAAAGCAAATCACAACTGGCGTTGAAGCGGTAACAAATAGTGTGGAATTGTGATTAAAGATAAAGAAAGAACATTTTGAAAGCAAATCACAACATTCGTTGTTGCGTGATAATCCATGAGCGTATTGTGATTAAAGATAAAGAAAGAACATTTTGAAAGCAAATCACAACAATATCCAAATTTTTTAATAAATATTTTCAATTGTGATTAAAGATAAAGAAAGAACATTTTGAAAGCAAATCACAACCGAGAAGAATACATGATCAAACTGTACGGTATTGTGATTAAAGATAAAGAAAGAACATTTTGAAAGCAAATCACAACAAGAGTTAAATTTAACTGAAAAGATGATACATTGTGATTAAAGATAAAGAAAGAACATTTTGAAAGCAAATCACAACAGTGGACGGCGGATATATATTTATCTGAAAATTGTGATTAAAGATAAAGAAAGAACATTTTGAAAGCAAATCACAACTAAAGAGGGCTAAGGATTGTTGCGAGTTTTATTGTGATTAAAGATAAAGAAAGAACATTTTGAAAGCAAATCACAACTGACACCATCTGATTATAACGCTTGCGGATATTGTGATTAAAGATAAAGAAAGAACATTTTGAAAGCAAATCACAACTTAATTCAGCGTCTGTGAAAATAGTGTAATATTGTGATTAAAGATAAAGAAAGAACATTTTGAAAGCAAATCACAACAAGGTTGTGCCGTTGTCGTTTCCAAAACCGATTGTGATTAAAGATAAAGAAAGAACATTTTGAAAGCAAATCACAACTAGAGTTATCTGCACCATACTGGGTAACCGATTGTGATTAAAGATAAAGAAAGAACATTTTGAAAGCAAATCACAACCCAATGCCGATGCAAGTGTGATTGGGTTTCATTGTGATTAAAGATAAAGAAAGAACATTTTGAAAGCAAATCACAACCCATCAACATAAAATTGCGTACATACATGAATTGTGATTAAAGATAAAGAAAGAACATTTTGAAAGCAAATCACAACAATTGACTTTAATAATCAAAATAGTGCTTATTGTGATTAAAGATAAAGAAAGAACATTTTGAAAGCAAATCACAACTACAAAGTGTCGTGTCGGATGTTGTCAGGCATTGTGATTAAAGATAAAGAAAGAACATTTTGAAAGCAAATCACAACCATTACTTTTCTCTTATGCCGCTATGGTCTATTGTGATTAAAGATAAAGAAAGAACATTTTGAAAGCAATTTACGACCTAAGAAAAATTGCGAAGCAATTTTTCTTAGGTCGTAAATATCATTTAAGATTTGTCTAATCTAATTTCAAAACCGCCATAAATGCCTCTTGAGGAATCTCCACGTTGCCCACCTG
>JAYVNT010000169.1:0-2134 GCA_043758285.1 Flavobacterium sp. | reverse complement strand
GTACTTGGTTCAATTTTATTTAATAAAGCCTTTAAACGCTCAACGATGGTACTCATTTGCGGAATACCACTAAGAACTGACAAACCATTTTGATACATTTTTATCATTGATTCATCTGCAAGAAATAAAGTCGAATATACTGTTGCATCTTGTAGGATATGATACCAAACCATGTATCTCTCCCCTGCACGTCTGCCCCATGTTTCAAAGTCTTCTTCGGTAAGAATTTCAACCCACTTATCTTTATTAAGCGGTCTATCCTTTTGTACTTCTGGATATTTATAAGATTGTTTTTTTAAGTACGCAAAAACGGTTCGTATGTTAGAATTACCGTCTTTAAAACTATCATACCCATTTTTAAAACCCCTTCGGTAAGAGTCAAAAAGTTTTATGTAATTAGTGTTTGAGCGAAAATCAACAATCGAAAAATCTTTAAAGTAATATTCGTTATTATCAATTTTATTATTGAGTATGTCGAACGGCATACGTTCGTAATACGCATATTTGCCTGACGTTTCCGATGGAAGATACTTTGTTTGTTGTTCTGAATACTTAAAATCTTTTGAACGTTCCACTTGATTAACGCTTTCTACGTTTTCAATAAAATAATCAAACTTAAAAATAAACCATATTTCAAATGGTGTCATATCTTTAAAATCTTCAAAATCTACGTCATTAATAAAGTACGGGTAACTGTTTTTTATGCGAGTATTAGCATCCTCATAACTATTTGTATTAACAGGCTTCTTGTAGGAATTTGGATTAAATTTTAATTCTCTTGCTCTTTTTATTACACATTCAATCAATGCCTTTACTCTGAACATCCTTTTAAGCTCCCACTCGATAGCCTTCAAAAAATCTGTTTCCTCATTAGAATAATGCTTTGGAATACTTCCCTTTTTATTGATTATTTTAACAAAAGTATTTATGTCATCAACTTTGTACGGAGTCATTTTTTCACTATTATACACCATTTTAAGAAACTCTAACCAGTTTTCTAAATCGTTAACAGCGTCTATTCCTTGTTCAACAAAGTCTTTCTCTATTTCTTCATTAGCATCTTGACAATATTTATCCCAAAATTCATTCTTTACTTTTTCCACTAAATCAAATAAAACATTCTCTCCAATCTTGTAATTATGTGAATGCCAATCTTTGCGTTTAATTAACTGATTATCTAAGGGTTCAAGAAAATAAACTTCTTCACCGATGTTATTTTTTTCTTTATGGTATTCAATCTCTCCGCCTTTTACCAATGTATCAAGTAATTCAATAATTTTCAACTCTTCTAAATTACGCAACCCTTTTGCCCTTATCTGTTTTATTGTTAATGGTATTCTTTGATTCTCTTTTGCAATTTCAAACATTTTATCAAAGGGTTCATCTAACCAATAATCATAATTAAAATTACTTACATAAGACGAAGGCTTTTTTAGTGGTGTACTGCCAAATATACCTTGGATACTGTCAAGAATTTCTTGATTTTGAATTGGCAATATTTCTGCATTATTTTGCATAACATTTTATTATTTATAGCCTTATCAGTTCCTTGGTCGGATTAACTGATAGGGCTTTTTTGTGGAATTTATAAAATTGGAAACTCTGCCAAAACTCTTTGAGGTCTTAGCCTAAAATAAGCACTTAATTCTTGTTCGTGCTTGTGGCCTGTCGCTCCAATGGTGGCGGTGGCTGTCATATTGTACTCATTAATTAATGTGTCAGTAAACGTCTTGCGGGAAGTGTGAAACCATAAGTTCTTTTCGATTCCAACCTCACGGCAAAGCCTTTTTAATTGTTTATTCATTTTATTGTTTGAAGTTACAGGAAATTTAGAACCTTCAATTTCATTAATTAAACTATACTTTTTTATTAAAGTAATTGCCTTGCTTATCAAAGGAACAAAAAAAGATGTACCTGTTTTGTTCCGATTGCCTTTCATACAAAGCCTGTTTTCTTCATACATTAACCAAGACGAATCAAAGGCTTTTACGTCCGTATAGGCTAATCCAGTATAACAGCAAAATAGGTAAATGTCCCTTACTTTTTCTAATGATTCCTTTTGCGATTGATACCCTTTTACTCTCGAAGGTGGCGAATCAAATAATTTATGTTCTAACCATAAATCAAAGTCAAA
>JAYVNT010000168.1:0-2135 GCA_043758285.1 Flavobacterium sp. | reverse complement strand
GTGCTAATAGCATATCCGATAACTTTTTTATTTACGAATATACTTATTCTTAGTCATTTTTCAAATACTTACATCCGACTACAAACATTTAATATTCGTTAAGCAGAATTATCTTCGCTAATTTAGTTGACAAAAACTAAAATTTTCGTTAGAAAAAAAAACTCCTGCAAAACGTTTTCAAATACCTACAATCTTAAAAAACTTCTTAAAAGGAAAAACAAAAAATAAAATGCTTAACTGTAAGCTTCCCTTCACACACAAGTGGTTCCCCCGAAAAAAACGGGGCAAGCTGTGCAACATGGCCTTCATTGTGCGTCCTCCGGACGCAACGAAGCCTTAGCTGTTTTAAGTGCTGTTCCTACGAAGCCGTCAAGCCCGAAGTCCGCACAACTGTTTGTTAGAAGATTCGTCTCCAATCGTTGCATATCTGTTCAAAGTTAATTGTTGTGTTCGCTGGACTGGAACTTCTCAATGCAACATGTCGGTGTTTGTCTTGTCGTTGAAAGTTGATTGCAAATAATTCCATTGCTTTACTTCCATTGAACGCAACAACTTTTATATTCTTGTAAGTTCTTAAAAACTCGTCAAGGTCATTTGGAACTGCATCAAAAATGTCTGCATCCAAACTTCCTTTTCTATCTGCGGCTTTCGCTACATCCCAAAGTCCAATTTTGCATCTCCGCAATAAACTTTTTTTCTCCACATAAGTTGTCGGAACTTCATCGTCTGTAATTGCAGCAATGATTTTCCAAAATCTGTTTCGTGAGTGTGCATAGTATTCACCAAGTTCAAGTGAACAGTCACCTGGCATTGTTCCTAAAATCAAAATCTCTGTGTTGTCCCAAACAATTGGAGCAAATGATTTCTTTGAATGAGAAGTTGCAGTTGTCTTAACAGCAGGTGTTGGAGCCGGTTGCTTAACAACTGGTTTTGAAACTGTCGTTGCAGATGCTGTGGTTCCTATTGATTGCGCTCCACTCCAAGAAATATCAATGTGAGTGCCATAGTCATTCACTCTAAAACTAATACTGTCCTTATGAGCTACATCAGAACCTCTGAAGCGATAAGTTTTCTGAAACGATTTTGTTTCGTGGTCAATGTTCACAATCAAAGTGTCGCCACTTGAAACATTCTTCGTATCAATTTTATAACTCTTGGAAGTTTCAAGTCGGCTTGATGGTCGTATCGTTCTATTGCGAATTATGTCTGTCATAAGCGTTTATTTCTTGCAGTCAGTTTGATGTTAGAACTACAGTTTGTTCGTAGCGATTTACATTAGTTGCGATGTCATTTTGCATTGCCGTCTGTTTTAGTTTGTTCCATTTTTGCAACCATTGAATTTCAAAGTTGCACTGTCGCCAAAGGGTTGCTGCTAACGCCAGACTGTGAATTAACTCAACAATCTGCCTAATAATTTTTTTATAAGTAATCCCATAAAGGTAGTTGATTTTGCACGGTCTTTTTACAATGAGGCATAACTGTTCGTTTACCACTCAATCCCGATAGCTATAGAGACCCTTTTAAAAAATTTCTTTTGATCTTACTATTATACGTTCGCACTACTCTGCCACAAATAGATGTTGTTCTTTGTTTTTAAATTCAAGTTACTTAACATAATTTGGTGACACACACTTTTGCCAATATTCAACTATTATTTTCACCATATTTTTTAATTCTTGAAAATTGGTAGGCTTAATAAAAAACCCTTGAATAGATTTTGAGTAAGCGTCTACAACAGCTTCTTGTGCAGCACTTGTTGTAAAAAATAAGTAGGGAATAGTTTTTAAACGTATGTCTTCGTTTTCATGTATTTGCTTTCGTAGCTCAATGCCATTTAGCTTGGGCATATTGATGTCAGAAAAAACAATAAAAGGCTCTACGGTAATTGAGGTCAGATAGGTAAGTGCTTCTTGTCCATCACTTAAAAAAACAATTTCATTTTTATAATTGAGGTCTTTAAACACTTCACTAAATAAATGCTTGTCATCACTGTCATCTTCTACGATAATAATTGGTCCGTTCTTATTCATTTTATTTGGTTAAAAGTTTAATGTGCAAATGTAATATTCCATTTTTTGCAATCAGTTTCAAATTAGCAGTACCGCCAAGCATTTCGCATTACGACACCGTGTGAA
>JAYVNT010000167.1:0-2140 GCA_043758285.1 Flavobacterium sp. | reverse complement strand
GCTTTGCAATATGTGTTAACGTTTTAGGAGGCTATTTGGCAAATAGTGTGAGGCAATTGTAAAGGAATATTAAAAATAAAGAAGCTACTTTGTAAGTGGCTTAATTTTGAGAATAAGTGGTGAAAAATATAAAAAGAAAATAATACTATTAAAAAGGAAACTCTCCAAGTGTTGAAGATAATGGATTTGTGATATTTGTTATTTCAAATGATATAGATGATTTACCTTTTATAGTATTATAAATTTTCAAACACTCTCCATCAGAAGTAATGAAATGAGAAATATCTTTTTCGAAATGTGATTGGGCAAACAACTTGATGTCATTTAAAATAACTGCTCTATTCGGCAATTGTTTACTTTCTTTTTGAGCATAGGCAATTTCTGCAAATTTACCGGCATCAATTGCATGGAAAAAATTAAATGGCAAAATTCTAACTTCTCTTAAAGGCAATTCGTCAATATGACCGCGAACACAATATTCAGCAACTGAAATTGTAGAGCAATACATCTCAATTTCCTTTTGAAGAAAATGTTTAAAATATTCTTTTGCATTTTGATGTAAATTATCAGAAGGATTTAAAAGACGAATAAAAAATGAAGTGTCGAGTAAAACTTTATGCACTGTAACCTCCTCTTAAATCTCGTAACCATGAATCAGCATTTGTAATACCATTCCAAGTTTTAGTGGCTTTTTTTATTAAGCTATTTAAATAATCTTCGTCAAACTTTGGCGAGTATTCAACAATATCTTTAAAAACTAAAGAGTTTTTATCTATTTCACCAGTTTCAATATTTTGTTTTCCAATTGAAATAATGCCAAAACGCTTGTATAATGGATTTTTTTCGTAATTCTCTAAAAAATCCTTATTTGTTTGGATTGTAAGATTACCATATTCTTCTGTTGAGATATGAATATTAGATTTATTTACGCCACCCATATTTGTTATTTTACCATAGAAATAGAATTCGGCGTCAACCCAAAGGGCTTCACTTCTGTAAAATTTTGTATTCGGTGTAATATCTAAAATACTTGTTTTATCTATTGATGTTGTTAATGCAAAATTGTAATTGTGTGATTTAGAGATTTCTTGAAATTTTTCAATAGCTTTTGCTGTATTCAAATCTAAAAAATCAATGTTTTGAGCTGTTGAAATTTGGGCCAATACAGCATTAAACCCAATAATAGATTGCATAGTTGTCTTTATAACATGCTTTACAGAGCCTTTTTCAATACCGTAACTTATTGTTGGGCGGTCTTTCTTATCATTAGGAAAAAGTAAATTTTCGGCATTTTCTAATATTGTAATAATCTCCTTGATGTCATAATTATCAGGAGTTAATTCATTATTGCCTTTTTTACCGTCAATTTTAATTTGTATGTACCCTAGTTTTTCCATGCTACTTTCACAAAGATACATAATGTGTTGCAGAGTAAAAAAGAAAAACTTAAAGTTTTCAATATCATGTAGTTAAATAGTGGTTACTTAATAGGGCTTTAACAATGATACAATGTTTAATGAACTTTTGAAAAGCAAAAATAAATGTTTTCCCAAAGTGACCGCTTTTGCATATACTTTGCTGTCCGCCCGCATTAGACAAAGCTGTTAGCGGAAGTAGTTTCTTTTGTCGTTAGTTTGTTTCCCATTCAAATGATTTTGTCCATTCAAAGAATTTGTCCGTTTCACTTTTATGTGTCTTTAACCATTTCGCTGTGTCAGGGTCGTCACTTGATGCAAAAGCAATGTATGCAAATGTTTCAAGAAAATTCTTGTCCTTTATTTCTATAAAATAAGGAACGTAATAGTCCCAATAAAATCCATAATTATCTTTCTTAGTTTCTTTTAGAGAAGCACAAACAGTTTCAAATTTTCTAATGAATTGTTCTACTTCAGTTTTTTTCTTATTCTTTTTGTCAAAGTCCATAGCCGCGTCCATCGCTAATATTAGGTCTGTGGATGTAAAGCTGTTTTCTTTTGGTTTTCCACTTGCGGTTGTTTCTCCAAGCATATCAGGACTAATATTAATTGTTACAGATTTTTTTCCAGTTTCTTCAACATTTCCCTTCATTATTTTTTGCATACTTGAAAGATTTTCCTTTGCTCTGTTACTTTGAGGTTCTATAGATAAAAACCTACAATAA
>JAYVNT010000166.1:0-2141 GCA_043758285.1 Flavobacterium sp. | reverse complement strand
TTGAGCTGTCACTTGGGGCATCGAATGGTTCATTTACAAGTCAATTGAAAAATGGAAAAACAATTGGCGTGGATAAGTTAGAAAATATCTTGCGAATTTATGCGGACTTAAATCCTATTTGGGTATTGACCGCCCAAGGAAAAATGCTTATTGATGAGCAGGAAGAATTTGTTCCAATTCAAGAGAGCTATATCGTTGAACTCTACGAGACTAACAAAAAATATACGGTACTACTTGAAGAGAAACTAATTGCTACACAGGAGCAGTTGAGCGTTTGTAGAGAGGAATTAGAAAAAATTAGAAAATAGGTAACAAAATTTCTAAAAAACATTAAAAAACCTCTGAAAATCTCAGAGGTTTTTTAATTAACAATACTTAATATTTCATTACACAGCAATTTTAAGTTTTGGTAATATTACCTTTTGTTTTTCTAAATCGTGTTTGATTCTTTTCGGCATCATCCTCGAATAGGTCGCAATTTGTTTCATGGTTGAATGTCCCATCATGTGCATTAATGTTCGGGTTTCAACCATGTACTCATTTTCCATCATTGAACAAAACGTATCTCTGAAATCTTGCGTAGATAATTCATATCCCAACGTATCGTTATGTAACCCACAGAATGCTCCTAAGTATTTCAAGGCATCGTTCAAATCCTTGTCGGACGGTCTTGGTAAATTCTCGATTGAACCATATTTGTTAATTATCTCCTGAGCCGCTGGTAGGATGGGAGGAAAAGAAAATATCTTCGTTTTGTGGCGTGCCTTCTTGAAACCGTCCTCAAAAAGGTGTGATGATTGTAATCCTTTGTAGTCAACGTAGGAAAAACCCGTGTGCATCAAAAATATTGCAACGTCACGAGCCACTTCTACTTTCTTAACCTTACAATCAATGATAAGTTGCCGTTGGTCGGGCAAAAGGTAATGTGGTTCTTTCGGGGCATCGTACTCAAGATTCAATTTTCCAATCGGCATTCCTGCGATATATTCCTTATCAACGGCATGGTCTAAGCACTGTCGAATTAGAGTAATATGTTTATTTCGGTAATTCTGACAAAATCTATCGTTTCCCAATTCATCCACCTGTTCACGCATCCAATCATCCAGTGTTTCAATGAAGGTGTACTTAATTTTGTCGATTTTGATTTGTTCAATTTTCTCTTTCCTTAAAAAAGCTAATATGTTATTTTTTCGGCTTGTGTAGGTTTTAATGGTGTTGGCGGTCATTTTGCGTTTCAACTTCTTTGCAATTACTTCATCCAAAACCTCCAAAAATAATTTTATTTCTTTTTGTTTTTTCACTTCCCTAATTGCCGTAATAGAAGGGTCGTATTGGTTGCGAACCATGTCGTAGGTAATATCTTCCGAATGATTCATTAGGTGAAGTACTTCCATAATATCCAAAAATGTTTGGTCTATTTTTCGGAGATGTCGGTTGAGCGTTTCAGCTTTGTAGTAGTCTTCTGAAATCCATTCACCGTTTGGAGCAGCTTTGTTTTTGAAAGTCCACCAGTGTTCGAGTGGCACACGAATATCGGTTGAAAAGGGCGTATCTCTAAGCTGTCCTTCAATGCCCAACTGACAATAGACACTAAGGTTTTGGGCTGGATTGGTGCATTTTTTTGCACCTCTGAGGAAAAATTGCACGTCGAGCATTTTTCGCTTTTTTTGGGGTTTGCATAGTTATAGTTTTCTCATAAAGTGTTGAGTCTATAAGCGTTCTAAAACTATGCCGTTTTCTAAATCAAAATCTTCCCTATTTTTTAAAAGTGCTAAAATCCTGTCTTAATCTATTTTATCATAGCAAATTTCGCAAAATGAATTAACGATAGTATCTGCATATCTTAAAATGATATTAAAATAATCATCAAGGATTTTTTTAATTTGATTAGTGCAATTGGATGAAATAGAACTGTTAGCAGTGAAAAGAAGTGTGAGCGAAACTGTAAAAAATAGAGTTGTATTGTAAGTAGTTGATAATCAGGCGTATAATAAAAAAAGAGTGCTAAAATTAGCACTCTTAAGCATCACTATTAGTAAATAGTAGTCCGTACGGGAATCGAACCCGTGTTTCATCCGTGAAAGGGACGTGTCCTAACCCCTAGACGAACGGACCATTGGGTTAAAAACGTTCGTGATTTT
>JAYVNT010000165.1:0-2144 GCA_043758285.1 Flavobacterium sp. | reverse complement strand
TAATTATTTGATGAAGCACCTCTCTGATTTTTTAATCCATAAACATTCGCTCCTATTAAAGTTTCGCCGTTCAAACTGTCTTTTACATAACCAAATATTTTAAAATTTTGAGCGTGCAGTTGAAACGAAATAACAAAGAAAATAAGAAATAATTTTATTTTATTCATACTGTCATTTTTGACGCGTTAGCCGAATAGAGTTTTTTGTGTAAAAAATACCATAACCACCTTTAATATTGGTGTAAAGGGAATTTGGAACATTATACGTGTATTGCGAACTGCTAATAGTTTCTGTTGCTTTATAATATTTGAGGTAAGATTCTGGAACAGAAGAAACAAGAAGAGTAACAAAATTAAAATTGTTAGCATTTTTGCCATTTATGGAGATACCAATTTGATTTATTACACCATAGCTTAAAGTTTGGTTTATTTCGTAACAAGCGTTTGAGGTGATGATGGATAAATCAGAAAAATACGATTTAGAGCAAGACTTTGCGACATCTTGTACTGTATTTGATTCCAAATAACTTATATTGTAGGTTGTTATACCTTGTGCAGAGGTGCTACGATCGAAAAAGTTTATAATTGTATAAGGTTCAATTTCAAAAAAATTGGTTGCATTTAACGCATTCAATATCTTGAAATTGAAAATACCAATAGCTCCGTACAGTGCTGGATTGCTATTAAAAATGATTGCTGTATCGTATAAAATTGGTTTAGCAATGAGAGTTTCTTCTTCCGATTCACAACTCGGAAAATTAGGAGCTGAAGCGCGTATTTTGTATCGCGCACCAATTTTTGGGGTAAATTTTTTGAAAGTAAATTGATATTTTACGCTGTTGTTTACTTTCTGAAGTTCAGCAATTGAGTCGCCATTTTCATATAAAATAATGCGTGCGCCTTCAATTTTCAAAGTATCAATAATGTTTTGCCCTTGACTTATTGCTGGAACTGACCGTGAAATATTCACAATACATCCTGAATCAGCATCAACAAAACCCGTTAAAACTATTTTTGTAGAATTAGCAACGTCATTGCCGATGTAATAGATTTCATCGCTGGAGTTACAGGCGCAAAAAAGTAATAGTAAACCACAAATTATTATCTTCATAAATTAATTATACATTTAGTAATAGTAGCATTTGAGTTTTTTATGTTTAACCCAAATTTTAAATCAATTATTATATGGAGCGGTTTTTCCGCTCCATATAATAATTTTTAATAAATTATTGATGATATGCCCAATTATCTTTTCCTTCATAGGTTATCCAATGATGCTGTGTTGTTGCACCTAAATAATACTGTATAATATTGCCAGTTGTTGGCAAATTTGGAGTATTAAAATATACAATTGCAGGTGCATTTTGAACAGAGGAGTACACATCATACTGGCTTCCATCTGTTAGATATAGCTGCCCTCCCTGACCTACAGAAAAACACCAATCGGTTTGCCAACCTGACCATATCCACCAACCATGCCAACTTTCATATACGGTGGTTACACTTACGTTGTTAAAGCTATAATACTGCGATTCATAAATATACGCTGAAAATCTTCTACCAGGTGTATTTGAAGACTCTAAAAAAATTGGATAAGTCCAATCCCTTGTGCTTACACTTCCTTTAATATTTTGTGATTGCGCTTTACTATGCTTGTTTTTAAAAATCAAAACTTCAGTGCTGTTTACACTACCATAATTTAAGTCAGGAGTTTTGAAAAAATAGTTGGAATTTACAACATAGGAATTATCATATTCAATATGGAGTACTTTATCGGCAAAACCAACATTCCCGTCTTTGTTTAAAAGAATTGATAATGTTAAAACCTCTACCATTTTTTGCAGTGATCTTAGAGAGTCATTTGAGAAATTATCATACCTAAGGATATTCTTAAACCTGTCAGAAATTACTCCTGTTCTTCCAATTTGATCGTAATCTTCTTGTTTCAATGATTTGAATACTTTATCCATTGAGGAATATTCAGGAAACTGTTTATAGAGCCATAGCGCACCATCGCCTTGATTTCGCTGAATTAAGCTAAAAGCTGAGTCCAAATCCGCTTTCGTTTTAAAATTCAGCATGCCATTTTCAAAAGTGACATTTTGCAATTTGAGTTCTGAATTAGTTGTAACTTGCGTAGCGTTT
>JAYVNT010000164.1:0-2144 GCA_043758285.1 Flavobacterium sp. | reverse complement strand
AGTATTTACGACTAAGTTATCATGGCTTGAGAGCAAAAGACAAATCTTTTAATGCCACTTTGAAAACCGATTTTGATGAGAGCATTGGTAACATTAATATTATACCGCAAGACATTGCAAGGGTGGTGTTGAATTTGATTAACAATGCTTTTTATGCGGTTGGAGATCGTCAGAAGGTCGGAACGTCAGAACATCTACCATCAGACGACCAGACGGTCAGACCTTCCGACGAATCATACGAACCAACCGTTTCAATCACCACCAAAAAAACCGGCAGTAAAGTTGAAATCACCGTGAGTGATAACGGCAACGGCATCCCACAAAAGATTCTAGATAAAATATTTCAACCATTCTTTACTACCAAACCAACCGGACAAGGAACGGGATTGGGATTGAGTTTAAGTTATGATATTGTGAAAGCGCATAGCGGGGAATTGAAGGTGGAAACAGAAGATGGAATTGGAACAATATTTATTATTTTATTACCAGTAAATAATTAATCAATGAAAGCAAAATCAATCAGTAAAAATATTTTATTTCTCCTTGTGTTAACAGCATTAATTCATTTGGGCTGTAATAGTTCTTCTATTATCGACAAAAAGAATAATAGTAAACAAGTAAAAAAGGAAGTACAAAAAAAAGATATAGTATTAAATATTGACCCAGTAAAAATATTACCTAATTTATTTAAAGTATTGTTAGAGAACCAACATGTTCGCGTTGTTCAATATAGTTTAAAGCCTGGCGAAAAAGATGGTTGGCATACTCATCCGCCAAAATCATCTTATGTTGTAAGCGGTGGTAAACTGAAAGTGTATCTTGAAAGTGGAGAAATTATTGTAGCTGATGAAGAAGCAGGAACTGCCTCTTGGATGGATGAAGCGGGCAAACATTATGTAGAAAATATTGGCACAACTACAGTAACGATAGTATATACGGAAATAAAACAAAAGCAATGAATGCAAAATCAATCAAAGGAAAATCAGTAGAAGAAATAAAATCGGCATTGGAGCAAAGTATGACTGATGGGTTTAAACCCACACTATCTATAGTTTTTATTTCTATCAAACAAAATAGAAAAGCGGTTACTGACTTATTGTTACAGCACGAAATTGATTTTTTAGGCGCTACTTCTTGTGGAGAATTTATTAACGGCTACCAAAGTGAAGGAGAAACAGTTATTTTATTGCTGGATATTTCTAAAGATGCTTACACCATTCTATTCGAAGAAATAAATGACAATAGTATTTATGATATTGCTGCTGACTTAGCACTTAAAGCGGTTCAAAGTTTTGCTAATCCCTCATTAATTGTTTGTTCTACAGGTATTAATTTGAGAGGTGAATACTTTGATGGAGAACTATTGGTAAATGGACTAAAAAAATCACTCAGTGCAGACAGCATATTTTTTGGCGGCATGGCAGGTGATGATATGACTTTTACCGGAACTTATGTTTTTACACAACACAAAGAAACAACTACAGGAATAGTTGCTTTGGTACTAGATGCTAATAAAATTTCACTTACGGGCATGGCTACCATAGGTTGGAAGCCAATGGGAATATCCCGTATAGTTACAAAAAGTGTTGGCAATAGATTGTATTCGATCGACCAAAGGCCAGCGGTGGAAATGTACCTCAAGTATTTAGGAAAAGAAGAAAATAAAAACGATAAAGCCTTTAATATTTTTGAAGAACTGGGGTTCACCTATCCATTTATTGTAGAAAGAGAATCAGGAGGCGAAACGGTTTTAAGAGCTCCGTTAAAAATTGATCATAAAGAAAATGCTTTGGTGCTAGATATAGAAATGCCAGAAGGGACTAAATTCTGGTTTTCTATGCCGCCAGATTTTGATATTGTTGATGAGATTCTTCATGAAGCTTTACAATTTAAAAATACTACTACTGCAGAAGCAGATGCTTTATTAATTTTTTCTTGTGCCGGAAGATCGCCAGTATTGGGGCCTTTGGCAACAGAAGAAAATAATGGACTTGCAAAAGTTTGGAATACACCAATGGTAGGTTTTTTTACCTACGGAGAATATGGAAGAACTAAATTGGGTAGGCAAGAGTTTCATTCAGGTGCCTGCTGTTGGGTGGCATTAAAAGAAAAATAAGAACAATATATTTTAATAATCAAAACCC
>JAYVNT010000163.1:0-2149 GCA_043758285.1 Flavobacterium sp. | reverse complement strand
ACTTTGGGAATGTATATTTATTTGTAGAGACGCGCTATTAGTGCGTCTCTTTTTTTGTCCGCAGGACTAAATGTGCATAACCCCCAATAAAATTGGGGGATATGCTCCCTGACGGAATTGAACCCTACGGGTTCTTGCCTCCAACTTTCTCAAAAAACATAGCAGGTGACTTGGCTAACCGATAAAGCAGTATGTTATTTTATTATTCTGATTTTCCATCCAAAATCAATACTAAGCAAATGTTCATAATAAAATGGATTTGTTGTAGAAAGTCGAAATATTGACGGTCTGTAAACTACACCTGCAAAAAAGTGTTCCCCAAACATGTAATAAATGGGAAAAACAAAACCAAACGCATTATTACTTTTCATTACCGGTTCTCTTGTTGGTGGTTCTGTCTGACCCCATTCGTAATATCGCAAATCCCACGTGTTTTTTGAATAACTTAAACCATATCCGATTAGAAAATTCTTAATTCTGTAATTGTTTGAAATGCTCAGATAACTTGAACTCATTAATTCATAATAGCCCGACATATCAATAGCTGCAGGAACAGGAAGGAAAAAGTCACTTACTCCACTTACAGAAAGATTTATAAATTGTTTTGCGCTATAATAATAGTCTAACCCTAATGTTATACCCCAAAAACCCGTATTATATTTATAATTATTTTCATTGTCTGGCCTCAATAGAAAGTTATTAATATCTGGCAGTGATACATGTAAATCAATTTTTCCCTTTTTACTTCTAGGGTCGTGCGTTGTATAAGTATTGGTGGTGTCCGACATATCAAAATATATGTGGGTAGGATAGGTATATCGTTTCGGATTATTTTTGTCAATTAAAAATCCTGTCCAAAACAATGGAGTCGGGTAAGCATTAAGCCAATATGCAAATGAATTCTTATGTTTAACGCTAACAACTTTATTCACACTATCGTTAAATACCCTTATTTTTAAATCGGTTGATTTTCTATAAACCCAAATCGGTATTTTACTTTGAAATGTATTCAATGTGTCTTTATTTACAACAACTTTTGCCGGAGTTGTTGTCGTAATATAAATTGTCTTTATTGGGTAATTCAATACAGTTGCACATGAACTGAAAAACAAAATCACAATTACTAATAAAGCTGACTTTTTCATACTGTTTTTTTATATAATTACTTCAAACGACCAAGGCTACCCTGCTGGCATTCAGCCTGTCATTTTTATTTATTTGTTACCGATTGAGTCTTTATAGCGTCTATTCTATCTTGCGGTACTAAATAAGTTTTGGACAGAAAATATTCAACCCGACTATCGAGATAAGTCTTGAATCCGTCATATAAAGTATTCTTCATTTCAGGTGTAAAACTTCTTTTATCTTCCGGCAGTTTGAAATTTTTAAAAGGCATTATAAACTGGCCTCCTTCATTGTAAAATTCAAATACTTTTAAATCAGAAGTATGATAAGCAAAGAAACTTATAGTGGAATAATACGAAATATCAGAAATTCTGCTAAACAGACCACTGGTATTTTTAGGAATCAATCTGCTGTATATCTCCGATAAACCCATATTGTCTATCACAATAACATAGTCATACAGTGCTTTGGTGCTTTTTATCCATTGTTTAAGTTTCTTGGTTCTCGGCGAACTAAAGAACCCGTCTTTGAGCTTTAAAACCGAGTCGGGCAATTGAACTACTGAAACGGAATAATTTTCCTTGCAATAGAACTGTATTTTTTTCTCCAGATGATTAATAATAGAGAAATTGACGGGTAAGGTATCGGTGAAATTAGTAAAAACGGTTAGCCCTACATGCCGATGGACAAAAATAGTATCGGCAACAGAAACAATTGCGATTTTTGATGTTTGGGCTTGAGAGTTCAGATTAAAGACCAAGCAAGTTAAGCCTAAAAAAAGACATTGAAATAAATTTTTTGAGTTCATTTGTGTTCTGTTTAATTGATTTGACGGTTCAAAGATAGAAATTTTTAATTATTTGGCAATAACTAAATTTAATAATTTTGATAGCATCTATATTGACACACCCCTCTACACCCGCCCTCCAAACGGGTCTTTTTTATTATTCCAAAAAAAATGCGATTAAGTTTAAAAATAATTAGCAAAATGTTTGGTTATTAAATAATAACATTTTATATTTGC
>JAYVNT010000162.1:0-2151 GCA_043758285.1 Flavobacterium sp. | reverse complement strand
AAACGAACACCCTGCTGACATCTACCAAATTATCTTTTCTCAAATTTCTCCAAAAATATTTCACTTGACAGTTGGTTTTGTGCGGATAATTAATTTATCTTTTTCGCTAAGATATTTAGACGATGAGTAAAAAACAAGCCGCCAGTCTTATCCAACAATTTAGGACAGCAAGCCGTCAGTATTCGGACGCTTCAATTTTTATGCACGAAGCAATTGCCCGTAAAGCAGGGTTGACAGGTTCTGACCACAAATATTTAGGATTGATTCTGCAACACAAGGAACTCACAGCAGGAGACCTTTCAAAACTTACAGGGCTGACCACAGGTGCTGTAACTGGGTTAATTGACCGTTTGGAGAAAAAAAAACTGCTCAAAAGACAGTTTACTAAGGACGACAGACGGAAAGTAATCATAGTGCCTAATGAGGAAAACTCTATCAAACTATTACAGCCTCTTTTTCTTGAACTACAACAAAAAACATTAGCCCTTATTAGTTCTTTTTCCGTGACAGAAATTCAAGCTATTGAGCGATACTTTATTGAGGCGACTTCAATAATGAAAGAAATAACCGATAACATTAACGACAAACAAAATGACTAAAATGGAAAGCATAACAGCAAATTATTTAACAAGAGCCGAGATATGGCTTTGCATTACAACTCTTATCTATTTCCTAATGAACGGAGCACAAATTTTTGAAACTCTTGTTTTTGTTCCCAAATGGGTAGCTTCACCGCCTGACAACTTCAAACTATTATTGGATGGACGAGGAGCAAGTTTAAAATTCTTTTGGATAATATTTCATTCGTTACACGAAATTACTTTCATACTTGCAATAATATTTTGTTGGAAAATCGACCCAGTAAGAAATTGGTTGTTAATTTTGTTTGCCATTCATTTTGCAGTAAGAGTTTGGACACTCTCGTTTTTTGCACCTAACATTATAGACTTTCAAAAAATAGCAGAAACACCATCATTAGCAAAAAATTTACTAACCCGAACATCGCTTTGGCAGACACTTAACTACATAAGAGTTGCTATTTTTATGGCTGTTTCAATCGGACTTATTCCTGTATGTATTAGGCTTTTTAATCTGCGACATTAACCCGATACGATAGAAAGGCCTCACATAACAGGGGGTTTGCCAAAATACGGGCTGACGGAAGTTATCTTCAGCTTTTTGTAATTCTACTTTGCTTCATATCAGGCAGAAGAATATCTATTTAGCTTTTTGTTGTTATCTTCATCATCAGTTTTTCAATCATCATCGGTACCGGGCGGACGGAATACTAATTCCCGTACTTCGGCAAGCCCTGTCCGTTGCCTGCAATTTTTTTTATGGATACATTTCAATTGAAAAAAGGAACAATTACTTTTGAAGGTGAAAACCTTTCAATACAAGGTGATAATTTTAAAAAGCATTGGAATTCAAATTTAACTTCAGCATTTTGTTTTACAATTTTTTTTTCATTGCAAGGGATTAAGGAATTTAATAATTTCCAGAAAACGCATGACAACGCCGATTTTTCTTTATTTTGTTTTAATATATTGATACTTGTTTTGTGGTTATTTATTGGTTGCTATTTTAGAGTATTTCGACTATCAAAACTCGACCAAATCCCCATTAAACAAATTGTAAAAGTAAATAAGAAAAACAGTTTCCTTAAAGACAAGTCTATCGTTCAACTTTATTTGACAAACAATAAAGTAAGACAACTTGAATTTAAATTAACTGAGGATTTAAGATTTGCGGAACTACTTGCAAGTAAGGGAATAAATGTTATGTACTGATACTATTTGACAAACTGCATGCAATACAAGTATGACCTGCCATTTTCGTTCGTCGCACTTAAACTTTATGAAAGAAATATTTTTAGAAAGTCTTTTGAAACAGTTAAAACATAAAAAATTACTTGGTGAGAAAACTTTTGATTAATTAACTCCTGAAGATTTCTTTTGGAAATAAATGCACTTTGAATACTATTGAGTGAGGCAAAAAATACAAAGATTTCCGAAAAGATAAAACGGCAGGCAACACGAACTGTGTAAAAACCCAAATATTTTAAGCGAAATTTTTACAATAATCGTCTTGGTATAACAGGCCTGATTTTACTACAGCAAATACCTGTTTTAGTAGCTTGTTACAGACAGC
>JAYVNT010000161.1:0-2154 GCA_043758285.1 Flavobacterium sp. | reverse complement strand
CAAAGTGCTAAAATTGCCATTTCGTGGGCAAAATCGTCTAACTCAATGCCGTAAAATTGCGATAGTTTTATTTCGGTAAATACAATAGAAACTTGGGCTTCGAGTTCGTATAAATGCTGGAGTATTTCTATTTCTAATCGCCGCAATTCTTTATAAGCAATAATCAAAAAGTTACCGCTACCACAAGCAGGATCAAATACTTTTATTTTGGAGATTCGATGTATAAGTTGTCTTAGCTTTTTAGAGCTGCCTTTGCTTTTTTCAAATTCTTCCTTTAATTCATTCAAAAACAAGGGTTCTATTACTTTCATAATATTAGGAACCGAAGTATAGTGCATTCCTAAACCACTACGGTATTCCGGATTGACCACCGCCTGAATCATTGAACCAAAAATATCAGGATTTATTTCGCTCCAGTTTAAATTACCACATTCTAAAATTATCTTTCTTGCCTTGGCAGAAAATTGAGGCGATTTAATCGTGTCATTGAACAAGCCACCGTTTACATACGGAAAGGATTCTAAAAACGCTGGAGCTTCTTTATCTACTTCGGTATTTAATTTTAAAAATAATCGGTCTAAAAAAGTATCAACATCGTTTCCGTTTGTATTGGTATGTTGTGCGAGTGTATCTGTAAACATTCCCTCCACAGGAAATATATTGGTGTCTTCGGCAAAAAAGCAAAATAGTATTCTGGATAAAAAGATGTTCAGATTGTGTCCGCCATCGTCATAAATATTTGGGTTTTCGTGGACCAAAATATCGTACAGTTTAGCCATTTCATAAGAGGCGTTTCTGTCGGCGGTGGTATCATTTTTAGATTTGTAAATCTCACTATTTGCCCAAGGCAAGAAAAAATGATAGTGTTTGTCTATTTCAAGAATTGGAATATCAAGCGTTAAACCAGTTCTGGTGTCTTTGGCTAAGAGTGTTTTAAAATCGGTAACAATAACAAAACGAGGGTTGTGTTTTAGAGCTTCTTCGTCTTTAGTGATTTTATCAATGGTGGTAAGCAATGAACCTGAAAGGGCTTCTTTGAACAACACTTTCTTTTTGTACAGTACTTCGCCTGGAATTTTTGAGAGGTTAAAATCGCCTTTTTTTAATCTAGTTACTGTTGTTCTTGATATACCATAAGCGACTAATAATTCATAAATAAAGTTTTCTTTATCAAATGTATTTATTAGGTTTTTAAGATTTATTTCTACTTGTGAACTGTTCATTTAACGATACTAAAATTAATTATTTTGATTTTAAAATGATGCCTTTTTAATTATCGATACATTGTTATTGCCTGATAAAAATCCATACTTTATTCTTACAATAACATATTTTGTTATTTAGCAACAAAATATGTTACAACCAATCTACAAACATACAAAAAAGCAAGTGAATGAAAAAGGGTGAAATCAAAATAGTAGGATAGGATAACCAAAAAAAGGGAAAAACATTTTTTTGTATTTTTATGAAATAAAAAACAGATTTAAGTGGCTGTTTGAGTGCAATTTGATTGTTGTGATTTACTAATTTGCTTTACTATTATCTTATGTTGCCCGATTGTATATAAATTTAAAAATCATTTTTTGTTTTTGGTGATTTTTGGTTATCCTATCCTATCTCTTATTTTAATGAAAAAAGGCGCAAAAGAAGAATTATGAATTACGAGTTATAAGTTATGAATTATTGACAAGAAATAAAAAAAGTGAAAAGTTTAACTTTCCACTTTTTTAGGGTCATTAGTCTCTTAAAAGTTCTTTGTTTTTGTTGTCAACTTCTTCGTAGGTTAGTTCTTTGACAGCGTAAACGTATCCTGTTTTTATGCTTATCCTTGTGAAATTATGCTTTTTGAGTGCTTTTCCGATTTTGTTAATTGTTCCGTCATTGATGTTTATTTTTGCCTTTTCTGCTAATTTGGCTGCTATTTGAGAAGCGTTTAAAAATAGAGTTGCATTTTCTCTTTCGATAGCTTCAAACCAAGTTAAAAGCAATTCTTCTTCTGGGCTGTGCAATTGGTATTGTTCGTTGTTTTCGGTAATGTGTTTTATTTCTTCTTGATCGAACCAAAATCTAAAACCACTTTTGAAAAGAAACAAAGCTTGTGAAAATGCCATATTTATATCTACATCGTGTTGGTATTGTATGCCTTCTAATTCA
>JAYVNT010000160.1:0-2156 GCA_043758285.1 Flavobacterium sp. | reverse complement strand
CGCTTGGAAAGCGTGTGTATCAGAAATGGTACCGTGGGTTCGAATCCCACTCTCTCCGCCAACTAAAAGAGATTTGGCTGTTCATAATAATCAAATTATTCAATCTTCTATTTTAACTTTTATCTTTGTTTAAGGCAAATTGGGAGCAAAGAATTAATCAAGTAAATGAAAGAATTGCAAAACTTAAATTTTATAATTAGTTAGATGAATGAAAAAGTTTTAAATGCATTGCAAACAATAAATAGTTGTCTGGAAAACAATTCATTTGTTGAGGTTGAAATGCACAACATTGAACTTAAAGATTTATCTACAGGTAGCGAATGGACTTCGTTAAAGGAAAGCGTATGTGCTTTTTTGAATACCGATGGAGGAACCGTAGTATGTGGCGTTAGAGAACGAAACAAGAAATACGTTCTAACCTCATTCGATAGAAATAACGAATCTAAACTAACAGAAGATTTATCAAAAAAAACTTTTCAAGACGACAGAAATCTAATCATTGATATAAGTGATTATTTGTTTATTGAGTACACATCATTTCGCGATGGTCTGATTGCAGTTATTACAATAAAACCATTGAGCGAAGACATTAAGTTTGTAAAATTCAATGGTAAGTTTTTCGAAAGAAAATTAACAGGAGATTTTGAGATAAGTGAAGCGCGAATCAATCAACAAAAGGAGTACAAATCAGAGCTAGAATATTCAAAAGAGCAAAGCATAGTAAAAGATGCAAGTTTAGATGACCTTAGTTTAGATAAAATAAACAACTTTGTTAATTTACTAAATAAATCAAGTAAGAAAGAAACACTCAAGTCAGATTTAATTATTGCTAAACAATTTCTTGAGCGAAGACATTTTATAAAAGGTGAAGACGTAACTACTCTTGGAATGTTAGTTTGTGGATCAGACCCTTTTCATTTTCTAGAATACAGAACAGAAATTGATTGTTTTTTTGACACATCAAGTGCGATATCAAAAGACAAGAAGGAGTTTCAAGACGACGTATTAACTTTAATGGAGGAAGCTTTTCGTTTTGTTTGGGGACATATAAGAACCGGAAAAACCTATGAGGATGGAGGAAAAACAGTAGCAGAATATCCGGAAGAATTAGTGCGTGAAGTAATAAATAATTCGCTTGCTCATCGAGACTATAGTATAAATAAATTTGTTACAATTCGAGTAGAACCAAACAAATTCCTTGAGATTAAAAATCCTGGAAGATTCAAAGAGAAAATAAAAATAACTGACAGCGATGATCCAATTCCTGTAAGAAGACTCGTGCCCGGAATCCCGGAAAGTAAAAACCCTAAATTAGCCTCTGTTTTAAAAGTGTTTGATAAAATGGAAAGCCAAGGAAGAGGGATGGCAGCCTTAGTTAATTATACCTTAGAAAACAAAATAGATTTACCATATTATGAATTGATAGATGATGATTCAATTAGTTTAGTAATCCCAAGCGGTAAATTATTAGACAATGAATCTGAAAGCTGGATTTCAAGTTTTGAAAATTACATTATTTCAAAGTTGAAAGATAAAATTTTGACGGAGCATAAGGTTATACTATCTTACTTTAGAAAATCGGAATTACAGAATAGACGACGACGATACACTATTCTTTTAACAGAAAGCAACAACCATTTTTTAGTACTTGAACAGTTGAAAAATGCGGGGCTTATCTTCGAACACAAAGCAAGTAGTTCGAACATTCCGATTTTTGTATTAGATCGAGAATTAATGAAAACAGATTTTACTCAAGAATTAATTAAAATAATTGGTGAGGGGTTTGTAAATTTTAGTACTATTTCTAAAAACATTTTAAACACAATTTATAGACATACATTTTATAACAGTCAAGCTGTTAAACCGGTTCAAATCAATCCTGAGATTTATGATTTATTATATGGTAAATCAATTGATCCAATCAAGTATGAAAAAATGAGCAGAATAGTGAGGAAAGTTTGTAGGAATCTTAACGAAAGAGATATTCTTAACAAAAACGATAAAGGAGCATATAAATTAAACTTTAATTATGTATTTGGTAAAAATTTATTGTAATTTTTCATATTAAATTTTATATATTAAACCTAAAATTTGTTTCACCTCATCTAAAACAAAATGCATAACAAAATTTCCACCAACTGTTTTTTACTTTTTAT
>JAYVNT010000159.1:0-2161 GCA_043758285.1 Flavobacterium sp. | reverse complement strand
GTTAAGCATTTTTTTATTCGGATACCTGCCAAACTTATTTTTCGTTTATGCGATTCTCAGAGATTTCATTTGAGTTTTTTCACAACCTGACGTTCCACAGCTAATAGTAGAAAGGGTTTGAAACACTCTCTACCGAAAAGCTGATAACAAAGCTAAATATTTAATGGACTTTTGCAAAGCAAAAATCATCAAACCTTTTTGGCATTACTACCACTTTTGCAATTGCATTGATGTCTGAAAGGCTTGAGCAAAGCATATATGTGTTATGCGTTCGTTTTTATGATTTATTTGTCCTTACTAGTCCCAGACTTTTTATACTATTACCAATTATTAAAGAAACAAGACCTAAGATAAATCCTTTAGTCATAGTTTCTACTTCATACTTATTAGGAAAAAAAGGATTATAGTTATTTATTTTTATGTCTCTAAACATAGCTGAAAAGTGGATTACAAATGATTCAATAAGCCAACCATGATTCATAAGCAAAGAAATAAGTAGAATATAAAAAGTTTTCTTACTCAGTTTTTTATTTAATAACGTTAGTGGAATGATCGAATTCGCTATAAACAGAGACCACCAATATTTGTTTGTCCAGTAACCCAGATATTCTTGTTTGTCTTTAAAAATGATTAAAAGAATAAAAATAGTTATAATTCCAATCGCATAAACTAAGATAGTCCAACGGATTATTTGAAATGATATGTCTGTCTCAATTCTATTTTTTGATATTAGTTTTGCAAAGAAAACAACTAGTACACTTATAAAAATGCCTCTAATTAAAAGATGACCCAAAAAGTCTAATATTTGTTTGAATGTGTCTATCACTTTATTTTACACTCCCTCTGTTGGTTTATCAAAATGCCGCATAATTTATCGCTAAGCGCTATAAATATACAAAACATACGTCAATTTCGCACTCGTATATTCGTTTTGCACAACTTAATTATGTATTTACAAATGCTACTTTAGTAAACTTACAATTCATTTAATTGAATTGACAAATCAGTTAAACGAAATTACAAATCGGTTAATTTCTTTATCAAGCCAATACGCCAATAAATAATTCAGCTTACCAAATTGACAAATCAATTTGCTGTAATGATGATTCATTCAAACGAATTTACAAATTTGGTTACTGAAATTACAGTACGATGCACCAAAAAACAATTCAGCGTATTGTTTTTACAAATGACTTAACTGAACAAACACAAAGGTTTATTGCATATACAATGCTGCATACAAAAAAATAATTAGGCTTACTGGATTTACAAATCAGTTAAATGAAATGACAAATTGGGTTACTGAAATTACAGTACGGTTCACCAAAAAATAATTAGGCTTAGCTTTTTTACAAATCTCAAAATAAAATAAGTTACTACTTTCCTATAAAAGCATAGCTTATAAGGTTAGCCCCCATCTTTAAGGCTTTTTCGTGCATTTCAGGACTATCTTTATGGATGTCAAAACTTTCCCAGCCATCTCCTAAATCACATTCTACATCATAAAAACAAATTAAACGTCCTTCATAAATTAACCCAAAACCTTGCGGAGCCTTATTATCATGCTCATGCACTTTCGGTAATCCTTTATCAAATTGATAAGTTTGATGGTATATCGGGTGCGAGTAGGGTAGTTCTGTTAACTCTAATTCCGGAAATACTTTTTTAAGCTGCGTTCGTATAAATTTATCCATTCCATAATTATCAGAAATGTGCAAAAAACCACCAGATAGTAAGTATTTACGTAGGTTATCGGCCTCTTGGTTGGAGAACACAACATTTCCATGTCCTGTCATGTGAATAAATGGATAATTAAAAATCTCTGAGCTACCAACTTCTACCACTGCTTGCTCCGGGTTAATGTTGGTTTTTAAATTCGTGTTACAAAATTTAATTAAATTTGGCAAGGATGTTTCTAAATTGGCGTACCAATCGCCACCACCGCTGTATTTTAATAATCCAATTTGATAGGTTTGAGAAAAAACAGTCGTTGTTTTTAATACACAAATCAATGCAATTAAAAGGAATTTCGATCGCATTATTTTTTTGCTAAAGTATAGTTTTTCTTTTCTTCAGATATAATAACTCCTAAATCAGAAACCGTTAATTTGTCTTTAACTTCGGCGTATCCGTCAGCAGTTACAACAATATCATATTTTCC
>JAYVNT010000158.1:0-2162 GCA_043758285.1 Flavobacterium sp. | reverse complement strand
CAACAGATAAATATGTTAGAACAGAATTAAGTTTATATTTTGGAGGAACTGAAACAGCACCACATGATATGAATATAATTTATAAATATAAATAAATTAATTATTAAATAACAAAACAAAAACACAAAATGAAATTTAAATTAAAAATCAACCCAGAAACTTTTACTACACCAGATAGAAAAGAATTTATTGTTACACAAATTGAAGCGTATCCCGTTGGTATGGGTACGACTACTGCGGAAGGTGTTTCGCAATTACTTTTTCTATTTTCATTTTTAGGTGAAAATAATGAAATCTTTACCACAGCAAATGCCAATATATCTTTAGAAGTAAAAATATCCGAAACGGAAGTATATCCATTACTATCTAATTTATTTAGTATTGATGCAACTTTAAAATATGAAGCAATGTGTATGGTTGCAACTGAATACGGATATACCGCATTACCGATAGCTGAACAAGTTTAATTATGAGAGCATTAGTATTATCGGGAGGTGCTTCAAAAATTGGATTTCAATTTGGGGTTTACTCCGAATTAAAAAATAAAAATTTTGATTATTATATTGGTAATTCTTGTGGAGCAATTGCCGTTGCTGGACTTGCTCAAGGTAAAGGTGATGATTTTTTAGCAAGAATTTTAAACCTAAGCAATTCAGATATTTATGAAGGTAATGTGTCGATATGGCGAGCAATAAAGCAGATATGTTTGGGTAAGAATTATTTACTTGATATGTCACCATTACGTAAATTATTGCAAGAATTTGTCAAAAAAGAAGACTTCATTAAACCAGCTTATTTTGTATTCAAAGATAAAATAACTGGAGATTTTATTACAACGTGTACGGATAATTTAGCGACTACCGAAGAGATTATTGATGCTATTATGTCAAGTTCTGCTATACCACTGGCAATGTCTGGAGTAAAAGATAGATACTACGACGGTGGAATAGAACAGGTTTGTCCGATTAGTGTTGCAATCAACTTACAGGTGGATGAAATAGTGATTATTAACTGTTTTAATCGAGTAAGTAAAGCATGTACAGATAGTAATAGTTTATTGAATTTAGCTGGATGGGTGTTATTGGACGCTATGCCCGAAACAATCGCCAAAAATAGTATAAATCCATTTTTAATGATGAATCAATTGGTTAAAGATGCTTCCAACGGACAAAAAACAATCATGGTTGAAGGAAGTAAAAAAACAATTCGATATTTTGATTATGATTTATATGAACCAACGATTGACTTAGGAGATTCTTTCGATTTTGATAAAAAATCAATGATAAAAAGATTTGTACACGGTAGTCATATTGCCCTATTAAAACAATAATTAATAATGAAAAAATTAATATCAATAATTTTAATTAGTCTGATTGTATCATTTTCAAATGGGACAATATTTGGTCAAAATAATATTTCAAATGCAAATTCGGAAAAGAATAATTTTTTGATGATAAAACATGGCTACCGATTGTCATATAACGATAGTTTGAGACACGCCAATTGGGTAACATGGGTGTTAATGAAAAGTCATATCGGAACGGTGGAACGTCAAAATGATTTTGCTCCAGACACGAAATTACCAAAAGGATTTACGGTAATTACACCAAATGATTATAGTAGAAGTGGATATGATAGAGGACATTTATGTAATTCTCAAGCATGGACGGATTCAATAAAAGATAATCGAGAAACATTTTTAATGACCAATATGATTCCACAATCACCAAAATGTAATCGTGGTACTTGGAAATCTTTGGAAGATTATTGTCAAGATTTAGCATTAAAAGGAAATATTTTAACGATTTATGCTGGAGGATATTTAACCAAAGGGGTATTTTCACCTAAAAGAATTGACATTCCCGCTTTTTGTTGGAAAGTAATTTATATAAATAATAATCCAAAACCAATTTGTGTATTGATGCCAAATAATGAACAAATTGACCATGATTGGCATAAGTATCAGGTTGATTTACAACACATTAGTGTAATTACTGGATATAAATTTTAAGAATTTTTTTATAAAAATTTTACTCAAATTATCAGTTATTTGTAACTAAATCATATTTATATAGTCAAAAAATCCATCAATTTCGGTGGATTTTTTTATAAAAGTCTATTTATAATAAAAACATAAATGAATTGCGGAAATTTACATATTA
>JAYVNT010000157.1:0-6904 GCA_043758285.1 Flavobacterium sp. | reverse complement strand
CATTTATGATTATTCATTTTCTTGAGGTATTGGTTGGACACTTACGGCACCTATACAATTTTGGCAGCAAGCCAATAGTAAACCCATGCGGTCGTTCTGGTTGATTTTCCAGTTTTTAGAGGCAATATCTAACAACCATCCTTCTGGAATTAATCCCTCAAAAAAAGGAAATAAGCGTTTGTCAGTATAGGTTTTTGAACTAACTGGCATAGTAAAGGTTAGAAACTGCTTCGGATGTTCCTTTACATAATTTTCATCGTATTGAAAAGTATAGTCACCTTCATCGGTTTCTGTGAGGACTCCTGCTATGATGTTTCGATAATATATAGTTGCTTTTCTCATCCTAATCTTATTTGTTAGCTTGGGATAATCCTCTTGCATTTACCGGAGCTAAGGTATGCCCAAACATTTTGAGTACTTGGTTTACCTTTTCCAGATTGAGGTTTTCTTTGCCTTGTTCTATTTTTCGGATAACTGTAAGTGCCACACCAGCACGTTCGGCAAAAGCCTCTTGTGTCAGGTTAACTTCATTTCTTTTCTCTTTTACAAAATCTGCTATTGTCATCATAATTATATGCTTTTGCAACGAATTTAAGCAAATGTACTAAATTATATGTAAAAGCATATAATTTTATTAAATAAATTATTTTTATATGTTTATGCATATAAATTGGAGTTAATAGATTTATTGTGATTTTGTAGTGCTCGATACATTTTTTGTTTCGTTGTAGTGCACAAAAAACACTCGAATAGACGTTCTTACTTAGGGTGCTATTCTCGTAAACTTTCTGTATGTCAATGACATTTATGTTTATATGTGTCATTTATACCATTCAATACTATTTGGAACATAGTATTTATATGATGTGTTAGTTTAAGTTTAATATTTGTATTGAAATCAATTGAATGATGTTGCAACAGGATGATGATTGAGGGAGTTTAAACTGATTTATAATCTAAATTTTAATGTTATGGCTAGACAGAAAGGCATAATTAAACTAAAAGGTACTATCGGAGATATTACTTTTTACAAAACCCAAGACGGTCATTTGGCGCGTGAAAAAGGTGGCATTGATGCCAGCAGAATCAAAAGTGATCCTGCGTTTCAAAGAACGCGTGAGAATGGTTCCGAGTTTGGTAGAGCTGGAAAGGCAGGGAAAATGCTCACAACGGCTTTAAGAGAATTGCTTATCAATTCAGCTGATGGTAGAATGGTTAGTCGATTAACCCAGCGAATGGTTAAAGTGATTCAGGCGGATTTAGTAAACGAAAGAGGTTTGCGAAATGTGATTGACGGTGAAGCGGTTTTATTGTTGGGCTTTGAGTTCAATATTCGCGGAAAATTAGGAACGAGTTTGTATGCTCCTTTTGTTGGTGCAATTAATCGTGTTGATGGTAAGATTATTGTTGACTTGGATTCTTTTATACCAGTGAATATGATTGCAGCACCATCGGGAACCACACATTATAAAATCATTTCCGCAGGTGCTGAAATTGATTTTGAAGCTGAAACGTTTGTGGTTGCTAAATCTGAAACTCCAATTCTACCGTGGGATGCTGTTGCTACTGCACCGGTAAATCAACTTAATAATGTTACTCCTGCTAGTACCAAACCTTTGTTTTTGGCTCTGGGAATAGAGTTCTACCAGGAGGTAAATGGGCAAATGTATTCCTTGAAAAATGGTGCATTCAACCCTTTGGCATTGATTACTGTTGACGGCTTGTAAAAATGGTTATTGAATTGACCAGAACATATTTCCCGGAAGGAACTAATGGAAAACTCGAATGTAAAGGAAAATCTATTTGTAACACTATTGAGTTACCTTGGAGAGAAAACGAAAAAAGAGTTTCTTGTATTCCTGAAGGGAAATATTTTATTAGAAAACGATACAGTACTAAATTGAAGTGGCATATTGAAATAATTGGTGTGAAAAATAGAAGTTTGATTTTGTTTCATCCTGCTAATAATGCTTTGCAAGAATTGAATGGATGTATTGCTCCTGTGACAAAACTTTCTGGACCAGGATTAGGTTTGATGTCGCGAAAAGCTTTTAGAAAGTTAAAAACTTTGGTTTATAAAGCTTTAGATGCCTCAGAAAGTGTTGAATTGATTGTTAAATCCTAATTCCTTGATTTAAAAGGAATGATAAAAAATATTATGAATATAGTTGAAAGAGCAAAAGCTCCAACCCCAAAGTTTTTTAGAATTTTGAGAAGTATTGGTTTGGCTTTGTTGGCCATTAGCGGAAGCGTTATAGCTGCACCAGTAGTTTTACCCGCAACTGTGGTCACTGTTGCAGGATATATTGCCGTTGCTGGCGGTATGATTTCGGCAGTTAGTCAAGTGGCTGTTGATGACAAAGCCAAAAGGGAAAAGGAAAACCCTAAAAAACCGCGAGATGGATACTAATATCCCTCTAAAGGTAGGAACCGCATCAGGAACTCTATTGAGCGTTTTGCCCAATATTCTTTCTGAAGATGTTGTAAAAACAATTATCTTGGCGGTTATAGGAGCTACTGTAAGTTTTACCGTTTCGCTCCTTTTAAAATGGTTTACAAAATCTAAAAAATAATAGTCTGGTTTTGATTGGTAACCTTTATCGGATAATAAGAAAGCATAGTCGCAAGACCATGCTTTTTGTTTTTTAACAAAGATTGGTGTGTTTTGAAATTTTAAGTCTAATGTAAATATTTTTATAATGTTAAATATAAATTACAAAAAAGTGTATATTTGTAAAATATATTTTGTGTTATGACAAAAAAGAAAATGATAATATTACCTAAAACTAGAAAAATTCTTGATGAAATGGGCGAGAATATTAAACTCGCACGCCTGAGAAGAAAATTTAGTTCTGAACAAGTGGCTGAACGTGCAAATATTAGTAGACCTACTTTGTCAGCAATTGAAAAGGGAAAACCAACAGTAAGTATTGGCTCCTATTTGTTGGTTTTACAAGTGTTGGGATTAGAAAAAGACTTTCAGCTCCTTGCTAAGGACGACGAATTAGGAAGAAAATTGCAAGATGCCAGTTTAAGTACAAATGAAAGGGCACCAAAACGAAAAGATAAGAATGGCTAAGCAAAATAACAAAAGAGAGATAAGAGTTTATGCACATTGGTCAGAAATGGGGAATCCTTCACTTATGGGCATATTACATACTGATCGTTTAAAAGGGAATGAGGTATTTTCTTTTGAGTATGTTGATGAATGGTTACAAAATGGACCAGCTCAGTTGTTAGATCCTAGCTTACAGTTATATTCTGGATTACATTATCTAAATGAGAATCAAGATAATTTTGGAATATTTCTAGATTCCTCACCCGATCGTTGGGGTCGAATTTTAATGCGTAGAAGAGAAGCTGCTTTTGCAAGAAATGAAGACAGAGAGGAAAAGAAATTATTTGAAACGGATTATCTACTCGGAGTATATGATGGTCATAGAATGGGAGCATTACGGTTTAAATTGGAAGAAGATGGTCCATTTTTAAATGATAATAAGAATATGGCTAGTCCCCCATGGACTACTCTTAGAGAATTAGAACAAATAAGTTTAAGGTTAGAGGATGATGATGTTATTGATGATCCTGAATATTTAAAATGGTTAAGTATGCTTATTGCTCCTGGGGCTTCATTAGGAGGAGCAAGACCTAAAGCTAGTATTGTGGCTAATGATGGTAGCCTGTGGATAGCCAAGTTTCCAAGTAGAAACGACAAGGGAGATATTGGAGGATGGGAAATTGTAACTTATGAATTAGCTGTTTTAGCTGGAATTACTATGGCAGAATCTAAAGCACAAAAGTACTCGTCTGACCATTATACTTTCCTTACTAAGAGATTTGATCGTGGCAATGATGGGTTGCGAATACATTTTGCCTCTGCCATGACAATGCTCGGATATACTGATGGTCAAGACCATTCAGATGGTGCCAGTTATCTAGAACTTGTTAATTTTATACAAAATAATGGTGCCAATGTGGACCAAGACCTGGAACAGCTTTGGAGAAGAATCGTATTTAGTATTTGTGTTACAAATACTGACGATCATCTTAGAAATCATGGGTTTTTATTAACTAATGAAGGGTGGATATTATCTCCTGCATACGATATTAATCCAGTAGAAAATGGTACCGGATTAAAATTGAACATTTCTGATGAAGATAACTCTTTAGATTTAAATCTTGCAATGGAAGTATCTGAGTTTTTTAGATTATCAGAAAAAAGGGCAATTGAAATAATAGAAGAAGTATTGAATGCCGTTGCTAGTTGGAAGGAAGTAGCAACAAAATATGGAATATCACGAGCTGAGCAAGAATTGAAAGCAATAGCTTTTAAAACTTCTAAAAAATAAATCAAACCTTACCTGAACTAGTATAGGTAATGAAATGATACCGAAGCCTTTTTCTAATAAACTCAATGTTGAGGGACTTATTGGCATTCTTCGCATAAATTCAAAGTCACTTCCTCAATTACAACCGTCGTGCTATTGCTGCTTAAACTGTGATATTTTGCGCAATCTCGCGCTTTAGCCCGGCAGTCAAATACTCCGAAAAAAACTCGGGATGCTTTTGATTTCCAAATGTCTGTTTGGTAGAGAATAAATAGTGTCATACTAATTGATTTAAAAGGTGATTATTTGCAATAGCGATATAGAATAACTCGTCGTAAGTCATTAATAAGATTGATATTTTGATGAAATTGAGTTTCTTTTAACTCTAATAGGCGGAGCGCTTCTACATCTCTTTTGTGCTGCTCAAAGTCCTGAAGCATTTCGATTGCTTTGCTTGAAAATTCCTTTTTGAAATCATGTATTCTTAAAAATGGGATGAGAGAACCGCAAAGGTTTCGGTGCCAAAATTTCGATTTCCACATGCTGTAAGTAATCCAAAATACACTTTCGCAATCTTGGTCGTTTTCAAAGATGACAACGAAGCTGTTTACAATTTGTTCCTTTGAGGGTTTTCCGCTGTTCATTCCTTTGTTTAAAATGAAAAGATGCGGTTTGGTGTAAAGGATGTCTTTCTTGTGGGTTTTAATGATAAAATTTAGCATAACATCGGAATTAAAGATTAGCTTTTCTTCTGTTTCCAGTTAGGTTTCCTATGAAATGTAGGTGTGCCTCGCTACGCTCCACCCATAAAATTTTTTTCGCTAAGTGTTATTTTTTAATCGGAAGCGAAGAATTATCATTTCAAAAGAAAAAAGGAAAAAAAGAAAGCCAGTCGTCCAAGTGGAGGGTTTCAAAAAAGCAAGTTTTTTAAAAAAAATACTACCTATATATTAATCAAAAACGGAGGTGTCATTTTGATAACAGGAGTTGTTATAGGAACTGTTTGGGTGGAGATTTTTTTTAAAACCCGAAGGGCTTGAACTTGCTTTTTTGAATACCCGGAACTTATCTTTGCTTCTTTTTTTTATTTTTTTTTATTTTGATTTCAACTACTAATTATCATCGTTTAGTCGGAATTTGATTGGAGGAATTGAGGTTGATTTTGAATGCGGTCGTCTTTGGAAAGGGTATCAAATTTTTTGGACGGATGAAAAAACCAAATCAAACACTATAAAATGCTTTTCATCCGGCTGGAAATTTTATACTCTTTCTTATCGGATTTAATTTTTGAGGATGCCTATAAGTCAGTTGGCAGTCACAGTGTTCAGTTTACAGAAGTATTGTACTGAAAATGGGAAGCATCTTCAAAAAACAATGCATTAAACTACCTAGTGCGACGTGGCAGCAGCGCGGGCAAGGGTATCATTTTTTATTTCTTGACCGAGGGGTTTCTGATTGCTTTGTGATGGCTTGATGCCAAGAATAGTGTTCAGTATTCAGTGTTCAGTATTCAGAAAAAAATGTGGTTTGTAACGGTATGGCATCGGGCCAGCGTGAAAGCAATTTACTATTATGATTATAGAGAAATAAAAATAATACTCTTGCTGGGTCTTTTGGTTTTGTGGGTGCTTCCATTTTTCTTGGAGCACTTACAAAAGCAATGCAAACTCTACCGATTTAACCAGTTAGTTGATAAAACAGTGAACGTAAACGTTCTTGAAAACAATGGTAACCGCAAACTTCCCTATGGAATGCTGAACGTTCTCAATGGCACTGGCGAAGTGGTGGTTTTTTTTTATAGCTTGGTGATGCGATGGGAGCTATAAAAAAAGTTGCCGCTGAGCCAGTGACTCTTGCAGGGGTTGCGCGGCTTTTTTACATAATGTTATTATAGACTCTTTAGAGCTATAATACTCAATTATGTAACACAGCTTGGGGAAAAAAATTACTGGCACGAGTTGCGAAGCGTACGCGTTATTGTACCAATAACCGTGACAATAATTTTTTTTATAGCGTTGGCAAGGAGTGGCAATTGAAATGTAAAACGTCATGCTTAAAATGAACAGAAAGGATTGTTCTTGTTTCTACAAAAATGGAAATTAACGAAATGAAGCAAACGGCAGCATTGATGCTGGGAAAACTTGGACTAAATGAGGATTTTGTGCAGATGAATGAGGTAATGAGTTTTACTTACTTTTTTTATTTAATGCCAAATCTGCATCATAAAATTCGTGGACACAGTCTAATTTTTCTTTAAAAATAAGACAAGAATTTCTATAATCACTCCCATATGGACAAGTTTCAACTTTCATTTTAGAAACAAAATAAAATTCGATTCTATCTTCAATAAAATCACCTTCAATTTTTTTAGTATCGATCTCTTTTTGTGTCAAATTCATTATTCCTATATTTTGGGCTTTATCTCCAGTATAAAACAAAGAAATAACATAAATTTTATTGACTTTTTCGTTTAAAAAGAAATCATTTTCTCTTTTGTTAATTAAGTTTCGAATTGTTTTGCCATCATGCACTACATCAGTTATTATTAGTACGTTTTTAAATTCTCCATTGTTTTT
>JAYVNT010000156.1:0-2172 GCA_043758285.1 Flavobacterium sp. | reverse complement strand
TTGGCGCACCTTTATTAACTTCAAATGTCATTACAATTATTTCATGGTTTATTTTTTTAACTTGAATATGTCCAGAGTAACCATAAATGTCTCCATTTTTCTTTTTCGTCTTGCTCTCCATTTGATATGTGCCGGTTGGGTCAATATAAATTGTCGGAACTGTAAAATTGGTAAGCAAAATTATTGCTGTCAATATGAAGATTAATTGTTTCATTGTGTCGCTGTATAATACTCCCTAACGACAGCCTGTGAAAAAGCTCAGCACTATTAACACAAGTTGTTAGTTAATATTAAACTAAAAGTACAAAAAATAAATGAGCTATGATTATCTTTGTTGTGTAAAAATTATGCAACATATATCCTCCAAAAACCGCCATCAGATTGAGTTTACAAGTCTTGAAGATTTAATTGAATCAGACAATAGCGTTAGATTTGTAGATGCCTTTGTAGATAAACTAGAATTAAATAAATTAGGCTTTACACTCAATACCTTAAAAAAAGAAGGACGCCCTTCTTATCAAAGTAATTTATTTTTAAAAATTTATATCTATGGTTATTTAAATGGCATCCGTTCGTCGCGTAAATTAGAAAAAGAATGCACTCGTAACATTGAGTTACAATGGCTATGTAGTGGTTTAAGACCTAATTACCATAGCATAGCTGATTTCAGGAAAGACAACCCAACAGCACTGCGCAATACGTTTAAATTATTTGTTTTGTTTTTAAAAGACATAGATTTAGTTGCTGGTTCTGTCATAGCCATAGATGGAACCAAAGCCAGAGCGCATAACAGTAAAAAAAATAATTATAATCAAAAAAAGGTAGAACGTCATTTTGCCTACATCGAAGAAAAAACGAATCAATACCTTTCAGAGTTAGATGCAGCAGATAAAGCAGAGCAAACAGAAAAAGTAAAAAACATACACGAAAAATTACAACGGCTTAAAACACAAAAATTAAAATACGATACACTTGCGGCACAACTTAAAGAAAGTAACGAGCCTCAAGTAAGCACAACCGATGCAGATGCCAGAGCCTTATTAGTACAAGGGCAAGTAGTAGAAATTAGTTATAATACACAAGCTGCCGTTGATGATAAATATAAATTAGTAGTAGCTACTCATACTATTAATCGTAACGATAGAAATGCATTAGCAAACATGGTATTAGAAACAAAAGCCAATTTGCAAGCAGACACTTTTACAGTATTAGCAGATAAAGGATATAATAATGCCAGAGAAATAGAAACCTGTCAAAAGGCTGGTATCACAACCATTGTAGCGCAACAAGAAATTGTAAATAGTAACGACAAAGGAACAACAAAAGAATACTTGGTAACCAACTTTATATATAATAAAGAAACGGATACCTACACTTGCCCGCAAAACCAGACACTAACAACAACAGGCACATGGCATACCAAAAAAAGAGGCAATGGTTCGCATCAATTTAAAAAATACCGAAGCACGGCTTGTAAAACATGCGAAGCCTTAAAACTTTGCACTGCCAAGGCAGATGGAAAAAGAGAAATAGAAAGAAACCAATACGCAGAAGCAACAGAATTAAATAACAAAAATTATAAAGAGCATTACCAACTCTACCGACAACGACAAGAACTCAACGAACATATTTTTGGAACCATTAAAAGAGTATGGGGTTATTACTATACTAATCTTAAAGGATTAAAAAAAGTAAATGGTGAGTGGAGTTTAATTATGACCGTTTATAACATGAAGAGAAGCTTAAATATCTTGGGCTTTGAAAATCTCATGCAAAAATTGAATGCTTGGAAGCCAGAATACCAAAAGGAATGGCTTTATCCACAAAAAATGAACAATCATAAGTGCTTTGTAGCAACTTTATATTTTGAAACAAAAATGGCAGCCTAAAAATTTGCTATCTCTATAATCAAAGTATGTGACCCTAAAGAAATTTTACAATCAGGATTTTTATTTACAAAAAATAAAACTGAGTTTTTTCACAACCTGACGGCTTAAAGGTGGGTTCTAAAAATTCATTTTTTAGAGATTTGAATAAAAAATCGGAGAACCCGTTAACCGATTTTCTGTAATCTGCTTTTCAAAAATAGACTATTTTTTCTTACAACGGCATGATCTATTCATTTATATTACCTATCTATCAGACATTTAATTAATTGTTAATTTTTATGGG
>JAYVNT010000155.1:0-2174 GCA_043758285.1 Flavobacterium sp. | reverse complement strand
TTGGCGGTGTTGATGGTGGACAATGGTATATAATAAACGATATTAATACTAAAGACAAAACAATTCATTTTAAAATATACAATGACTTTAATGGCAATTTGATAGTTGACAAAATTTTCAAACTACACTGCAAGATAAAAATAGAATGGGATAATATTTCAGAACAAATAAGTGTATTTGATGGAAAACACATTTTATTGACGGGCACAGGCGTAAACGATAAAAACTGCTATTTTGAATAAGTATAAAACTACTGGTAATAGCAAGCAAACACAATTATAAAAAGACAATGAAAAAACTTTTAGTTCCATTTTTATTATTATTTATTAGTTGTGCTGCGCAGATTCAGCAGACCGACAATTGTTATTTTCCCATAAAAACTTTTTTGTCGGAGCAAACATATTGCTTTGTTAACCAAAACGATCCGACCGAAAAGTCTTACTGGAAAATGCAGACAACTATTTCTAATACCGACACGCTTTTAAAGACTGCAATTTATGATAGTAAGAATAGAATTACGGAAATAATGACTGAAAAAATATTAAATGGAAATTCCAATATCCTTTCATATAACTTATTCGACTATGATTCAGAAGGAAATAAACTGACTTCAGAATGCAAAATTATAGACTCATTTGTATTTAAAGCAGGACAAACGAATAATGAACAAATTCAATGGAAAGTAAGTTTCAAAGATTTAAACTCATCAAACATTTGTGAATTAACCAAGATACGAACCCTATCAGAAAGCACCATTAATCAACAAACCTTCTCCGACCAAATGATATTTAATGTTGTTGGAACAACACAAGGTTATAAATACTCTATGACATCTATATACAAAAAAGACAGAGGGCTAATTTCTTATAAATTAATTCTGCCAGACGGAAAAGTAAAAGACTTTGTTTTGACAGATGCAAAATAACTATGCTTAACACTTGCTTAGTGACAATTTTAAAACAAAAATGAACAAACTTTTACTGACAACCTTTTTGCTGACTTCTCTCCAAACTTTTGGACAGTTTGACTACGACTTGTTTCAACAATATGGAGACAAAAACACAAGGAAACAAAATAGTAATTTGAACGCTGTGACAGAGTTACAATCAGAAGACAATAAAAATTGGACAAAGACTTCATATCTACAATTCAATTCTCAAGGATTACCGACCACGATTACACAATACGACCAGCAAGAAAAAGAGACTGAGAAAAAAGAATTTATGTATGACAATAATGGGCAAATTTCAAAAATTGAATCTTATAAAGGGGACAATCATTTCGGGACAGCCGAGTTCGAGGTCAATATTTCGGGACAAATTATATCCTACACCGACTATGTTTACAGTTCCTCGGGTGGTGAAAAAATGTTTGTATGGGAAACTTTTCTAAATTATAACCCCAATCAGACAATCAGAGAAAAAATTAAATTACAGGGATATAAAAAAGACACTGTTGAAACAAATTTTTATGACACATTTGGAATGCCAACTAAAACTTTGCAAAATATGAGTGGCTTAAGGACAACTAAAATTGAATATATTTGGAATAAAGATAAATCTGAAATGAAAGAACTGAATTACGAAAATGACACTTCAGTTTACACAACAGTTATTCATAAATATAAGGACAATAAAGAAATTGAACGAACCGACCCAGCAACTTCCCCAAAGCCTTTCTATTGGAAATATGATAGCTTTGGTAGAGTGATTGAGACAAATGAAGGCTTTTTCTGTGTCTTGTACTATACTTATGACAAAAACGGACGGATGAGTACAAAAACAATGAATGTTTTATTCTCTGATTCTGACGAAAAAGATTTGCCGAAGAAATTTTATTACAAATATGAATATAATTTACAACACTGACGAACAATAAAACTAACAGCATAACAAACACAATTAAAAACATGAAACAACTTTTTATTTTATCCATCATTTGCTTGAGCATGGCTTGCTCTACAAAAACAACAACCGATTCAAACGCTTTAAACGGAACCTGGGTTCCTGTTAAAGAAAAAATGGGCGCAAATGAATTACCCGCTGCCGCCTTCGAAAAACAAAAATTAATTATCAGCGACAGCTCCTATACTGTTATTGCAGAAAGTGTTGACAAAGGCATTGTAAAATTTACCGAAGATAAGATGGACATTTATGGCAAAGATGGCGTAAATG
>JAYVNT010000154.1:0-2180 GCA_043758285.1 Flavobacterium sp. | reverse complement strand
TAAATATAAATGCCTTTTCATTGCTATGCCACAGTTGCATGGATCACCGGAATCAAAGTCAATAAAAGAAAAAAGACCTTCTTATCCGAATGTCAATGATGCTATATCCATGCTTACCGGGCAACCGGAAGACCGATTTACGATGTTTGCGGATTGGTTAAGAGGATTAAACAAAGTTGCCAATGCTAAACAAGTCATGGGAGAAGCAAATCCTTTTGAAAAAAAATTACTGAATGAGGTTTTTAATGTTATCAGTAAAATCACAGGCGAGGTAGTCACCTTACATAAGATTGTTGTAAAAATTGATGCAGGCACCCCCGACTCAATTTGGGTCAATATCGGCAACTCAAAAGAGCCAATTCTTTTAGACCTTGTGAGTCAAGGCTATAACAGCATTTTCAGTTTTATTGGCAATATCTTGCAGAGATTGGTTGAAGTCGAACCACAAGGCAGTGATTATAAACAAAAATCGGCTATCGTTTTGATAGATGAAATTGATACGTATTTACACCCTCAATGGCAATATACGATATTAAACTATTTGGTTGAAACGTTTCCGAATGTTCAGTTTATCGTTACAACACATTCTCCTTATGTGGTCGGGAGTATTCCAAATGATAAAATCAAGATTTATATTTGTGAAAAAGAAGGTTTTGAAGCAAAGGTCGAAGCGTTTGAGCCTATCAATGTTTATGGATCAAAATTAGATTTATTAAATGAATTAGTGTTTAAAACACCTTCTCGTGTGGGAAAAGTCGCTCCAATCATTCATCAAATGCGGGCATCTGTACAGCAAAACGATTTTGATACAGTTGAAATAATTAAGAGAAAGTTGGTAGATATGGGGATTGATATTAAAACTGACCCGGAAATAAGTAGTTTAATCTCATTAGCAAATACCAAAAAACGAATGGCTAAATTATGAAGTATTTTAAGAAAAATGATGTTCCAAAATCGTTGGATCAGTGGCTAACAGACTATGGCGATGTCCTAAATAAACTTTATAATTCTAACACAGATATTGCTTCAATTTGGGAAAAGTTGGGTGCTGCTGTCGATAAGGAGAACCTTTCTGATGAAGAAAGAGTTGCTGCTATGACACAAGCGAAATTAATAAATGCTGAACTTGATGAATCTTTGTTGAAAGAGCAAGGCTATATTTGTTGCTATTGTGGGAAAAGAATTCCTGAAAATAACAATTTTGTCAGAGAACATTTTGAAAATAAAAGCCATAACCAAAATTTAGTTTTTCAATATTCAAACTTAATGGGTTGTTGCGAAGGCGGTAAAGTCACGTCTTATAGCCTTGGACAAAATGTGATATTGACGAACGGCACTATAATAGAAATAAAAGAAATTTCTGATATTGTTGAAATTTTGAAACAGAATTTACCTAATATCACTATCGAAGGGATTAAAAAACATCCTAAAAACAAAGGCAGAACGTTTGGTAAAGGTGATAAAGTATATTTCCCAAACCCGCCCCATTGTGATACCGCAAAAGGTGATAAGGAAGATGAAATCGTCAACCCATCTATACAAGAAGGTTGCGAATACTGGTTTATATACTACGAAGAAGGAAATACGACTAAGGTTAAAGTTGAATCTCGTAAGGATAAGGATGTAGATACAAAATTAGTGGACGATACAATAAATCTTTTAAAATTAAATATCGATAGCTTAACATCAAATAGGTTTCGTTATTTGGCTTACGCAAATGGCATCGACAAAGTAAATGAATTACAAGAGCAAACCTTTGATGATGAATTCATAAAAGACTATATCGAAAATGAAGTTTATGACAAAACGGACGACAAATTAACTCCTTTCTGTTTTGTTACCGCATCAGTTATTTGGAATTCTTTTATCGCATAATTTAATTTTATCCCCTAAGTCACGAGTACCAAGGTCTTGAGAGTACAGCACATGAAATCTCTGCTTTAGAAAATATACGGCGCAGGTCGCCAAATACTTTGCGTTATTTGCGGTAACTTTTACTAATTGATTCACTGAAAGGGTTTTTAATTTTTAATTATTTCTCGCAAAGTCGTAAAGTCAGTCGTAATTTTTTAATTATTAACTGAGGGGTGGTCATAAATAAAAAAGCCTTTATCCCCGATAAATGAACCAAAAAGATTGGATATTTATTAAAGAGATAAAAGCTCAATAAATAAATGTCC
>JAYVNT010000153.1:0-2181 GCA_043758285.1 Flavobacterium sp. | reverse complement strand
TAACTATTCTGGATTAACGCCAAATACTTGTTACAAAATCAAACAATTTATCACTGGGCAAACTTTCGGGTCACCCGTAAAAGACTAAAGAAATTATGGAATTACAAAACACACATGAAATCATAAATTCTCATTTAGAGGGGAGTGATTTAACTGATTTAGAGAAATACAGCCTTGCTATTCAGATTCAACGAAACCAAATCTTGCAAATTGGTTTAGGGGTAGATAATGATAAACTCCCTTATTTGGATAGAATTGGCAATAAATTATATGACATAAATACACAATTTGAATTTCTAAACGAATGAGCCAATACAATTACACAGAAACCAAAGAAGAACTATTGGAAGTAGAATTAGAAAATCCAAATCCACTACCAAGACACTACTTCAAAGCATTCAAAAATTTAATGCTTAGTAGCCATAACTTGAATTTGGACGACCAAGAAGTTAAGGAAATCCATGATTTTCTGGAATCCGCCAAAGTGGTAGATATTGCCACGTCAGAAAGAGGAAGTAAAGACTTGGAATTTACGCTTAGAAGCGGAAAAGTTGAACGATTTAATAAGTCGGGTAGTGATTTTATCAGAGCCATGTTTGATTTTACACCAGAAGTAAAAATTAGAATTACAGGTTTGAAAGAAGCTGACATGGAAACGTACATCGAAGAAGAACGAGAATATCAATCAAGGGAGTTTGCAAAATTCTTTAAAAACAAGGATTACGAAAGCCGTGAAACTGGTGAACCTGTCAATTGGGATGATATGTTTCAAGACTTTTATTCTGATTACGATTTACCAAAAGCCACTACAACTACAAAAATTGTCAGTAGCATAAAATCTGGAAAGATGAAATTAGCCGCAGTCGATAGATTAATTGAAGCCATGCTCAATGAAGTATTTATTAGAGAGAAAGAATGAGAGATTATAAATTCAGTCATGGGCATTGTGTTCAATCCCAAATTTAAACCCCCAAATAAAATGGCAAACGTACAAACAGAAGTAAAGTTGATTGAATTTGCAATTAATGAAGAAGAAACAACTTGTAATATACTTTACAAATCATCAGAACCAGGTGACCCATTTTGGGGCGGTGGATGGAAAAATAAAACATTCGCAAAAGAAGTAAGTATTGTTGATTTTATGAATCTGGAAGTTTCTAATTACTTGCAATGGGATAATGGAAAAGCCTAATAAATATGATTATAAATTACTTAGACAAAACCTACTGAGTCTCAATGTAGGCACATTCGACCCCTCTAAACCGCTAACTGTTTTATGGTTTGGCGGTGGGCAAGATTCAACGGCTCTGTTATTAATGAGCAAGTATCACGAAGAATTTAAGGCTAAATATTGTCAAGATAATTTCGTGGTGATTATGTCAAATACAGGCAATGAATACCCTGAAACGTATGAGTTTATTGGCAGAACCGAAGCATTTTGTCAAGCGAATAATATTCCCTTTTTCTTTCTGAAATCCAACATGGGTTTTCATACAAGCACGTGGTTGAGCCTACAACATCAATTCAGAAAGAATAACTCAATTATGAGTGTAGTAGGCATTAAATCATGTACTGATTCACTAAAAATTCAGCCTTGTTATAAGTTTTTGGATTTTTACTTAGGTACAAATTATGGTTGGAAATGGAATTTCAAAAGGGGTCACAAAAACTATTTTAATAGGTTCGGGAAAATTAAAGTTATCATAGGCTTTGCCAAAGGGGAAGAAAAGAGAGTCGCTAATTCCCAAGAGAATTATGAGACCGAAAACGATAAACGACCCCTCTGGATGCAACGATGTGTTGAATATCATTACCCTTTGATTGATTTTGGAATGGATAGAGCCGATTGTCAAAACTACATTCGTGAAGTGGATATAATGCCCGTTCCCATGCCTTCAAATTGTATGTTTTGTATGTTTCAGTCGCCGCAAGAGATACTTTATTTAGAGCGTTTTCACCCTAAATCTTGGTTGGAATGGGTTGAATACGAGAAGAATAAAATTGAGCGTGATAGGCTCAGAGGAGTAAAAAACAATTTAGGTGTAAAAGGAAATAGGTTATTGCCAGAGTTTTTAGAAAGTGCCAAAAAGAAGTTTGGACACCTTACCGACCAACAATTAATAGCGTATAAATTCAGTCATGGGCATTGTGTCCAATCAAAAATTTAACCCCCCAATAAAA
>JAYVNT010000152.1:0-2182 GCA_043758285.1 Flavobacterium sp. | reverse complement strand
GCCATTTCCACTTTTATCTGGTCAATAGTACCATACTCTTCCAATAACTCATTGACCAATTTTCGCAACTCAAACAAAGCAGTAATTACTATCGGATTTCTAATATCTTGTATTTTCTTATCAGCTGCAGCACCTAACGGCAATTTATCTAAAAGTGTAGTAGTTTCTATGGTAGCAGAATGATGATACAATTTCTTCAACGCTGTATCATTTAATCCAAATTCATTTTTAAGTAATTCTTTAATAGTATCTATAAATCCTCCCGATAGTTTAGAACGAACAATATCCTCAACATTATCAGTCAAGAAACTCTTTTTCTCTTGCTCTAAAGTTTCCCATGCAGTACCAAAAGCATTTTTAATTCCACCAAGAACCACAGCCACATCATAAGTAAAACCCATTTGAAGAAAAGGCAGTATATTGTTTATTGCTTTTCTACTCAAACTCGCATAACCGTCTTTAGTATTGAATTTAGAAATTGCAATAGCTTGTTCTTCGGTAAAATTCCAATGCTTTAAAGCATACGCTGCCAAGTTTGACTTACTATCAAAAAAGTACAACACATGCCAAATATCTTCCTGCTCTTTCTCAGTAAAATCGAACCATCGTTTACCAAAGTATTTTTTATTAGATAAATGAGAGACGGTATGCGTTCCATATATCTTATCATCATCTTTATAATTAAACTTAAACTCAGCACTTTCTTTCCCAATGGCTTTTCTGAGTTTTTTAAATTCTATCTTTTCATTGGCAAGTAATTGTTCAATGATTTTATTTTTATCTTCTTGAGTTATCTTATTTCCATTATATTCAACGGTATTTACCCATTGATATATTCTAAATAATTCAACAGGAATAACACTTATAGGGCATTTAGTTTTGCTTGTTTCAAATGAACAATTACCAACTAAATGTTTCTGTGAACGCAATGGTCGCTGATGAAACAAAATTCCATCTTCCTTGTAACCATCCTGTTTTCTGCCTCCAAAAAGTTGTTTTAAATCATCGGTAAGCACTGAATGAAATTGAGATTGTTTATCCCAAATTAATTCAAATTCATCCACATACATTTTTCTTGTAGTGTACCGATTTCTAATGCGTTCCAATCCATCCTGATATGGCTGATTTTGTTTAGGATATATTTCAAACAAGTAAGAACCTAATGTTTTGTCTTGAATACTTTCCAAAGTATCATCAATTCCAATTTTGCCTTCTTTAGCATTTCCTTTAAATATGGCTCCATCATCGCTACCTCCTTTTCTACTATTACTTAAAAAGCCTCTACGTTGTATCATATGATAAAACAATCTTCCAATTTCTTCCAAGGATAATTTTTCAGTCAATGCTCTATTTCTTAATTCATATGGATTTATAACAAACCATTCTGTTAATTTTTCAGTTGGAAAAAGTTTGGTTTCTTTCCAATCTTCAAAATCTTTGGAAACCATAGGACACATTTTATTCTCAGAAAGTGCTTTGAGCAATATTCTTTTTCTCATTCTCCTTCTATAAAACTGTCTTCTGACACCTCTTGCCCCTGTTCTGCTGGCATTTTTTGAAATCTCTCCATCTCCGTCACCCAAATTCTCAACTCCCATTGGAAATATTCTGCTTCCAATACCCAAAATCGTATTTTGTTTGTCATCCACAATCGCCCACCCAATACTATTAGTCCCCAAATCCAATCCTAAAATCTTTGCCATACTACCTGTTTTTATATCCAAAGAATAAAACTACAGAAAAAATCCTTAACTTTTTTTACGGATATTCGTATTGTTAATAAAAAGTTTTTACATACTTTTGAAATAGATTAAAAATCTCTAATCTTTAATCTTATCACAATAAGGCTATATGCCGTAGATGAAAATCTTTAGTCCTGCTTCGGTGGGACTTTTTTTTAGATAAAAATATTGAAAAACAAGTTCAAACGGCTGTTATTGCGAGAAGGTACGACGAAGCGGTGACGGTTTGCTTTGCTACGTTCGCAATAACAGTGGTAACTCGACAACTTTACGTAAACAGGAAAAGATTGCTTAGTGACTCGCAATGACAAGTGTTAGGATGTGGCAGATTGCTTCGTGCCTAGCAATGACTAAGTGCACCATGACTGAGAATGGGAACTTTACTGCTTTATGATTTTTTGAGTGTACACCCCATTCGCTGTGGTTATTATTAGTAAATA
>JAYVNT010000151.1:0-2187 GCA_043758285.1 Flavobacterium sp. | reverse complement strand
TTGGAACTTTGATGTCTGCCATCAGCGGATTGATTTCCAGTTTTTTTTCCATGGCGTACATGAAATTTATTGATCCTACCATCACTGACCAAATTATGAAAAAGGCAATGGAAGATATGGAAAAGAAAGGAATTCCAGATGACCAAATCGAAAAAGCCATGGAAATTTCAAAAATGTTTATGAATCCAGGAGCAATGTTCGTGATGGGTTTATTGGGTTCAATTTTGATTGGTTTTATTCTCTCATTAATACTTGCCGCTATTATAAAAAAAGATAAATCAGTTTTTGAATAGATTTGCATTTATAAACTATGGTTTGTTCGAAAATTATCCTTTTTTGAAGGACGACTTCCGTATTTCATGAATAAATCCCGTGTAAACCATAGTTGAACTTAAACTTTTAAATTGTAATGTTTCAAATCTTCCAAAAAGAACTTAATTCGTTTCTAAATTCCTTGATTGGTTATATTGTCATTGGTGTGTTTTTAACGGCTACCGGTTTGTTTACGTGGTTTTTTAAGGATAATATTCTTGATTTTGGTTATGCTGATATGAATTTATTCTTTCAAATTGCCCCTTTTATTTTCTTGTTTTTAATTCCCGCCATCACCATGAGGGCATTTTCGGAAGAAATAAAGTCGGGAACCATTGAATTACTTTTCACAAAACCACTTTCAAAATGGCAAATTGTCTTGGGAAAATACTTGGCGAGTTGTTGCTTGATTTTGTTCTCATTATTGCCAACGCTACTGTACTATTATTCAGTTTATCAGATTGGAAATCCCCAAGGTAACATCGATTCGGCGGCTGTTTTTAGTTCATACTTAGGTCTATTCCTTTTGGGCTGCGTTTTTGCGGCAATTGGTGTGCTTACGTCTTCGTTTACAGATAGTCAAGTTACGGCTTTTGTCATGTCATTTGTATTATGTCTAATACTTTTTTATGGAATCGGCCAGCTGGCTCAATTATCCTTTCTGGGAGATTATGCCTACATATTTAATCAATTAGGGCTTGATTATCAATACAATGCTTTAAGTAAAGGCTTAATAGATTCGAGAAATTTAATTTATTTTTTTTCCGTAATTTTTTTATCCTTATGGTTAACCAAACTCAGATTGGCAACTCTACGCTGATTCAGTGATTTATCAAACATAATCTTTATTACGAAAGCAGAAAGCCCAAATCATTCTAATGATTTGGGCTTTCTGCTTTCGTAATAAATGAATTCTTATAAAGTTTCGTTAAAATAAGATAACTTTTTAAATATAAAATTGGAATAAAAATATTTTATATTTAAAATATTACGTTAAATTTGTTGTGTAAACGATTGCGTAAATTAGTTTTTATAAACGATAATGAGTTTAAAAATAACAATTTCGGATATTGCCAAAGAGTTAAATACTACGCCAGCAACAGTATCCCGGGCATTGCGTAATCATAAGTCGATTAGCGAAAAAACTAAAAAGAATGTACACGAAACGGCCATTCGCCTTAATTACAAAAGAAATAATATTGCTTCCTCTCTACGAAAAGGAAGTAGTGGCTTAATTGGCGTTATTATTCCCAGTGCTGAAATTAATTTTTTTGGTTCTGTAGTCCATGGTATTGAAAGTATTGCCAATCGAAGTGGATATAATATTTTGATATACCAGTCAAATGAAAATTATGAATCTGAAATAAAAGGGATTGATACCTTTTTATCCGCTCGAGTAGATGGAATATTAGTTTCGATTGCTAAAAATACAACTGATTTTTCTCATTTTTTAGCCGCCAAAAAGGCAAATGTTCCTATCGTTTTTTTTGATCGATCCAATGATGAAATTGGGATTCATTCCGTTGTCATTGACGACTACAAAGGAGCTTATATAGCAACAGAACATTTAATTGAGCAAGGTTATAAAAGAATAGCCCACATCTCTGGACCAAAACATTTAAAGATATTTAGTGATCGATTGAGGGGATATTTGGATGCTTTGTTAGCAAACAACCTTGAAGTAGATAAAAGTTTAATTTATGAAGGTAATGTATCCATTGAAGCGGGAAAGGAAGGGATTAATTATTTATTATCCATAAATTCTCCTCCCGATGCCGTTTTCGCCGTGGAAGACTTTACCGCTTTAGGTGCCATTAAAGCACTTAAAGAAAATAAAATTAAGGTTCCAGACCAATTTGGTGTGATTGGATTTGC
>JAYVNT010000150.1:0-2194 GCA_043758285.1 Flavobacterium sp. | reverse complement strand
CTTTACCAATCACTTTATCGCTGCCAGCTACTTTCTTTTTAGTAGAATTATCAGCTTCTTTCACATTATCGTCTTTCTTTTTCGGTTTTTTGTCAGCTTTTTCTTCTTTAACTGGTGCAAGTACTGGAGCTGCCGTTTTATCAGCTACTTTATCGGCTTTTTTCTCTTTTTTGTCCTTTTTATCCGCTTTTTCTTCTTTAACTGGTGTTGGAGCTACAGTTTTATCGGCTACTTTATCCGCTTTTTTCTCTTTCTTGTCTTTTTTATCCGCTTTTTCTTCTTTAACTGGCATTGGGGTAGCAGTTTTATCAGCTACTTTATCCGCTTTTTTCTCTTTCTTGTCTTTTTTGTCAGCTTTATCAGCCTTTGCTACCTCTTTAGCAGCTTTAGCATCTTCTTTTGCTTTTTTCTTAGCCTCTTTTTCAGCATCTTTAGCCGCTTTGTCAGCGTCTTTTTTGGCAGCCTTTTCCTTTTTGTCGGCTTTGTCTTTGTCTTTTTGAGCAAAAGTAGTAGTAGTCAAAACTCCACACATCAATAAGGCGAGTGCAACGATTTTTTTCATGGTTTTTCTTTTTTGAACGGTTTTATTTAAAATTATTGGGGGCTTTTAAGCATTGAGCTATAAGCCGTGAGTTAAAAAATATAATTTAATGGTACGCTATTTTTGTGATTTTGACGAAAGGAGGAAAATAAGTCACAGCTAATTTTAATATATTTATAAACCTGTTTAATTTAATTCCCTGCTACATCTTCCATAATAGTGCGTTTTTTCTTCTCGTAAGTTGCCCATTGGGTGTCATTCAAGATAGTTTTGACTGCTTTATCTTTTTGGTCTTGATAAACAGTCAGTTGATTTTTAATTTCTTCTCTTTTTGCCTTCACTTTATCCATCAACTCCTGAGAGGGTTTCTGATCTGGCTTTAAAGTGCCAATTATTTTTTTAAAATCTTCAAACATATCATATACCTTAAATGCAAAATAGATATTGATACTATCGGCTTTAAGCTCTTGGTCGCCATCTAAAGCTAATTTTTTTTTCATCCACTTCGTTTCCTTCGTAGCCAATTCTTCGGGGTCTAAGGCATTTGGATCTTTCTTTTTTGATTGAGGAAAATCTGCTCCTGGCATACGTTGTCTGCCGTAGCCACCACCATAGCCTCCGTATCCGCCGCCGCCATATCCACCTCCATAACCCCCGCCACCATAACCACCATATTGTGCTATACTATCGGATGTGATACTTAAAAGTCCGATGACAACGATGCTGAATAAAATATATTTGATTTTCATGACTATATAATTTTACGCAAATGTTAATATTTTTATTTGAATTTACCTAAATTTTTTGAACAAATTGTTTAATTGCTTGATAATCATCCGCTTGAAACCACTGAAATTCGTCTTGGTTTTTGAACCATGTGAGTTGTCTTTTGGCGTATCGGCGGGTATTTCTTTTTAGTAAACGAATCATTTCAGTTTCATCTATTTGACCGTCAAGCATTTCAAATACTTCTTTATAGCCAACGGTCTTTAAGGCATAATGTTCTCTGAATGTGATTAATTTTTTAGCTTCTTGCACCAAACCTGCCTCAAGCATGGCATCCATGCGGGCATCTATACGGGTATATAATTGCTCACGGGGGCGTTCTAAACCAATTTTTATCATTTCAAAAGGTCGCTCAACTTTGGTATTTGTCCTAAAACTCGAATACGGTTTGCCCGTTGCCAAACAAACTTCTAAAGCCCGAATAATCCGTTGAGTATTCTCAATATCCACTTCCGCAAAATAGATTGGGTCTAATTTCTTCAACTCTTCTTGCAAAGGCTTAATTCCTTCATTTTCAATCCATTGCGTTAATTCTTGACGAAGCAAGAGAGGAGCTTGGGGCATTTCATCAATGCCATCGGTAATGACTTTGATAAATAAGCCAGAGCCGCCTGTGAGGATTGCTACGTCTTTACGGGTAAAAATTTCTGCCAATGTACTTAAACAAGCTCTTTCATAATCGCCCACACTAAAATAGTCAGAAATGCTGTGCGTGTCAATGAAATGGTGCTTAATACCCTGCATTTCTTCGACAGTAGGTTTAGCTGTGCCGATGGAAAGTTCTTTGTAAAATTGCCGAGAATCTGCCGAAACAACCTCAGTATCAAGGATTTTGGCTAATTGCACACACAAATCCGTTTTGCCAAC
>JAYVNT010000149.1:0-2195 GCA_043758285.1 Flavobacterium sp. | reverse complement strand
CACCTCACTACGGATGAGGAGGTTTGGGGTTCGAATCCCTACCAGTTCACAAGATGTATCAGTAAAAGTTACAAGCGAGTCGCACGGCTCGCTTTTTTTATGCTCCTTCCGCTAAAATAGCTTGCTCATTATCAAATAGTTAGTTTTACGCTACCCGCCCTCTTTGTCCGTCAATGAGTTACATTATTCTCCAACCATACACAAATTTATACACAATTTTTTAATACATTTTTTTACAATTTTGGCACGATGTTACGAATTAACTATCTCCACAAGATTTTTAATCCCCTACAACTAATGCTAAAAAAAATTCCGCTAACGTTTATCACAATAATTTCACTTCAATCAATCGAATGGAATTCTACTACTGGCTCCGAGATACTACCAACCCCAAATTCAAAACTGTAAATTGTATCATAAAAATTGATGGAGACGATTCCATAGATTTTTCTACAAAAATAAAAATTCTAAAACACCAATGGAATCAAAAAGAACAATGTTTTGAAGGAAAGAACTCTTCAATTAATGAAAAGGACTTAAAAGCGTTGGAGAGGAGACTTCGGGAAATTAAAGATCAAATTCAACTCGAAAGCCCAAATGCACCTATCAATCCCAACGAAGTAGTACAACAACACCGTAACGCCAAAAAATCCGAAAAAGACCAAAGAACTAAAAAAGTGGTGTATTTTCGAGATTGTATGCGAGATTTCTTGATTTCAGAGGGAAAAAGAGCAGAGCATGAGCGTATTGTAGATTCCACTTATGAAGTAGCAAACAGTAGAGTAAAAATTTTGATGGAGTATTTGAATAAACAAAACCTCAATCGTATCAGACCTCTTGAAATTAACGAGGCTTTTTTGGAAAAATTGAAAGAAGACTTCATAGAAAATGGCTATTCCGACTCTACCATAGCTAAATATCAATTTTTTGTGAAACGGGTCTTGAAAAACGCTCGAAAGAAAGGATTAATTCTTTACCATAACGCTCAGGACTATGAAGTTGAACTGCCCAAGGAGAAAGACCCTATTTATGTTACCTCAAAAGAACTCAATAGAATGATTGAAGCAGCAAACGGACACGAATCTTACCAAGACACGATGGATATTTATCGTTTTTGCTGTTATACTTCCCTTTCATACATTGATTATCATACTTTGCACGCTGGAAATTTTGATACAGATGAAGACGGTACTCTATGGATTTACACCAGTAGAGACAAAACAGGTACTCGTCAGCGAATCCCCTTGCATCAACGAGCAATTGATATTATTGAGAAATATGAAGGTATTGAGAATCTACCGAAAAAATCTAATCAGAAACTCAATAAGAATATCAAAATCATAGCGGCCTTGGCAAAGGTGGACAAATACCTAACTTTCCATTCCTCCCGTAGGTTTTATGTTGATTATCTTTTGAATGAGAAAAAAACCGATACAATCATAATTGGTGAAGTTGTGGGCTGGAAAGATCCCTTACGAATGATTAAGAAGTATGCAATTATTGATGCCAGAACGATTAAGGAAAAAGTTTTGTAATTTTAGGGAAATAGGTAAATTTACTTCTCTAAAAATACACAAAAACCTTATAAAATGAACGCTACAATGCAAAAACGAATAAAGTTGGACAATAGCTCCCCTAAATCCAGACCTACTTTGTTTGCTCGAAAAATTCAAAACCGATGTAAAAGATGGCGTATTACTCCCCAAAATAAACAAGGAGGATAAATAGGTGTACCTTGATTTGCCTAAAATGTCAAACGTGAGGTTAAATGTGTACTTGAAAGAAATTGCAACTCTGGTTCAGGTCCATTAACAACTTACTTTTCACTCTTCAAAAAGATTTCAAGCAAGTTATCTTATCAATGACCAAAAAGTAGATAGTTTGATTCTGCAACAAGTTTTAGGATGGAAAGACAATAGGCAAGTAAAGAGATATGCTATTCTCAATTATTCAACCATCAAAAGTGCGGTATTGAAAGAGTGAGAAAAAAGTCGTTACGGTAATGATTACCGTAACGACTTTTCTGAAACACTTAATATCATCTAATCAAATAATTTTCAATCAGAATATTTTTTTTAGAGTATTTTATATAAAAAAATACTCTTTTGTTGGTAAAATAATTACCATATAAACCTTGTCTCATACTCAAGAGTGAAGTAAGTTGCGTGTATTTTAACCTTATATTTGATTTTATG
>JAYVNT010000148.1:0-2202 GCA_043758285.1 Flavobacterium sp. | reverse complement strand
CTAAATCCCAACCTCTTGCAGGAGAATATTCTCTTCCATACCAGATTATTTGAAGATGTAAATCGTTCCAAAGTGCTCTTGGAAAAATAGCTTTAGCATCTTTTTCGGTTTGGACAACATTTTTTCCATTGGTCAAATTCCAACGATACATTAATCTGTGAATATGTGTATCAACAGGAAAAGCTGGAACTCCAAATGCTTGCGACATAACCACACTAGCCGTTTTATGACCAACGGCAGGTAATTCCTCTAATGCTTCAAATGATTTTGGGACAAGTCCATTATGCTTATCAATTAAAATATGTGACAAGCCATGAATTCCTTTTGATTTCATTGGCGAAAGTCCACACGGACGAATAATTTCCTTAATTTCCTCCACCGAAAGTTTAATCATATCATGCGGATTGTCAGCTTTAGCAAATAAAATAGGTGTTATTTGATTAACACGAACGTCAGTGCATTGGGCAGAAAGCAATACCGCAATGAGCAACGTGTAGGGATCTTTATGATTTAATGGAATAGGGATTTCGGGATAGAATTCTTTTAACGTATTTATAACAAATGTTGCACGTTCTTGTTTGGTCATTTTTATTTAAATTTGAGTGTAAAAATAGATAAACTTCTAAATTCATATACTTTCTAAACTCAAAATTATGACTACACTAAAAAAAGGAGATAAAGCACCTGCTTTTTCAGGATTTGACCAAGACAATAAATTCCACCAATTAGAAGATTATACTGGAAAAAAGTTAGTGGTTTTCTTTTACCCAAAAGCCAACACGCCAGGTTGCACAGCAGAAGCATGTGATTTAAGAGATAATTTTGAGCGATTTAAATCCAACAACTTTGAATTGCTTGGCGTTAGTGCTGATAATGCTAAGGCACAAAGTAATTTTAAAAATAAATTTTCTCTCCCTTTTCCTTTATTGTCAGACGAAGATAAATCAGTCATTGAAGCTTTTGGCGTTTGGGGTCCAAAAAAATTTATGGGAAGAGAATATGATGGAATTCATAGAACCACTTTTGTCATCAACGAAGAAGGAATAATTGATGAAGTTATATCAGATGTGAAAACAAAAGCCCATGCTTCGCAAATATTAAAATAATAAAAAAGCCAAGAAATTTTATTCTTGGCTTTTTTATTTATGTTTTCTGCAACACTTTATTTGGGTCATATCCAAAAAGTTGGTGTTTCTTTATAATTTCGGCGATACCTTCAGGTAATAATTTTTCCCAACCAGAAGTTCCAGCACTGATCATTTTTAATACTTCACGAGAGAAAATTTTAAGGTGATTTTTGTCAAAATCAGTGATGTCAACCACTTTTCCATTATAAGCAAAGAATTTATAAAGCTCTTTCATCCTTGGATGTACTTTTAGGTTTTGAGAGTTTACAATTTCCCCGTTTTCATCTTCCATCGGATACAAGAAAACTTTTAAATCCCGATAGAATAATTTTCCAAAGGCTTCTAGAATTCCACCGCTCAAATGGCGATAATATTTTTCGTCAAAAATATCAACTAAATTATTTACTCCCATCGCCAATCCCATTCGGGCTTTAGTATAACTTGCAAAGTATTCCACTACTTTATAATATTCTTGAAAATTAGAAATCATAACGGTTTGACCAAGTGAACAAAGTAACTCAGCTCTGTCCATAAAATCTCTTTCATCAATTTCACCTTCTGATCGTAAATTAGAAAGTGTAATTTCAAATATTACTAAGGCATTATCTTTTTCGACTTTGCTTTCTTCCAAGAACATTTTTAATGATTTCTCATACATGTCCATATTTACCTGAGTAACCGGACGGAAACTTCCTCGCAATGCTAAAATATTTTTTTTGTAAAGTATTGAAGCTGGTAGTATGTTTTGTCCATCTGGACCAAACATCACTGCATCGGTCATTCCATTTTTCACCAACTGCAAACTCATCAATCGATTATCAACATTGGCAAAACGCGGACCAGAGAAATTGATAGTGTCAATCTCAAGTTGGTCTTTGTCTAAATGGTCATACAGATAGCGCAATAATTTTTTAGGATCATTGTATTTATAAAAAGCACCAAATATTAAATTTACACCAAGAACACCAAGTGTTTCTTGTTGTAATCTGGCATCATTTTCTTTGAAACGTATGTGTAATGTAATTTCGTTGTAATCTTCCTCAGCTTCAACTTGGTACTTAATGCCAACCCAACC
>JAYVNT010000147.1:0-2208 GCA_043758285.1 Flavobacterium sp. | reverse complement strand
TGCCCTGCGCAATGCGGCCAATGTAATTGGCAATTTAAAAGATACCCACCTCTCAGATTTCTTTAAAAGAATATTGTACAAAACGGATAGGCCTACTGCAAATAGTGCAACAGCAAGAAAACTTGCAGTAATTCTATGGAACATGATCACAAAAAAAGAAGCCTACAAACCACCAACAGAATATTTTCTGCTCGACCAAAAAAGAAAACTGAAATTGGTAAAACAAGTACGAAAAACAATAGCTAAATTTGACCTTAAACCTGAAGACGTGGGCTTTGCTGCTACTTGATTTACAATAGTAAAAAAAACGTTAGTCAGAATTTTACCGACACACCCTAAAATTCGAGAAATCGTACTAAAACATAATAAATCGTACTTTTGAATTATGGAAAAAAAGCCACTATACACAATTGGACACGGTAACAGGAAGTCGGACGACTTTCTTGCCTTGCTAAAAGAATTTGGCATTGAATATTTGATTGATGTTCGTTCTCAACCATATTCAAAATTCAATCCTCAATATAATCAGAATGACCTTAAATTTTTCTTAGAGCGAAATGGAATTAGATATGTTTTTATGGGTGACAATATTGGAGGTAGACCAAAAGACACGTCTTGTTATGATAGCGAAGGAAAAGTTGATTATGAAGCAGTAAAGACAAAAGAGTTCTTTATCAATGGAATTGACAGACTAAAAACAGCTTACAGCAAGGATATAAACGTAGTAATTATGTGCAGCGAAAGCAAGCCTTGTGAATGCCATAGAAGCAAACTTATCGGTAGGGTTTTAAACACTGAAAATATTGTTTTGAAACACATTGATGAAAATGGAAAAATTAAGGACCAAGCCACAGTCATCAACGAATTAAATAAAGGGCTTTCTGCAATTGACTTATTTGGTAACCCATTAAATGTAACATCAAGAAAAGCCTATTTATAAATTATGGAATTTTTCACAATAGGAGTTTACAACTCAACGGAACAAGAATTTTTTAATAAGCTTAAACAAAATAACATTGATACTTTTTGCGATATAAGGCAACGTAGAGGTGTTAGAGGTGCAAAATATTCCTTTGTAAATAGCAATAGATTGCAACAACAGCTAAACGACTTAGAAATTAAATATGGCTATATTCCTGACTTAGCACCAACAACTGAAATTAGAGAGCTTCAAAAAGAAATAGACCTTGAGAAAGGTGAACTCAAAAGTGAAAGACAGGAATTAGGAAAAGTATTTGTAATTGAATACAAAAATAAAATTCTACAAAATTTCGACTTTGATAAATTCTTCGAGAACCTTGACCAAATTGGTGCAAATAGAATTGTTTTATTTTGTGTAGAAGAACATCCCGAAGCCTGCCACAGGTCAATTGTTTCAGACAAATTGATGAATAATTACAATTACAAAATTACCCACTTATAGTATGGACATTTTAATTTTATCTAAAACACATATGAATGGTGGTAAATGTTGTGTGGGAGGCATTACGGGGAGTGGACGATATGTTCGATTATTAACTTCCAATGGAGAAAATCAACCAGAAAATACAGAACTTTCACCGAGACAAGTTTGGAAAATCCAGTTTACAGAAAGACAGCAGCCAAACCCTCCACACGTTGAAGATGTTTTAATTCAATCGAGAGAATTGAAAGGAACTTTAAACGACGATATAAAAATTGTTGACTTTATTAAAGAACGAAAAATACCAATTTGGGAAGGTAGCCCTGACACATTATTTGATAGCCTAATCAAATGGACAAATAGTGGAAGTGGGTTTATTAATAGAGATGCCATTCCAAATCATAGTGTAGGATTTTGGATTTCTAACAGAGATTTGACCAAGAAAGAATTTAATGGCATTAGGTATAATTATCCAAATACAAATGGTTGGCGTAGTTTAAAATTTGTTGGTTTTGAAACACCAGTTGACAAAATCCCAGCAGGGACTTTATTGAGAGTTTCATTAGCACGGTGGTGGCAGCAAGACGATAATACAGAGGAACGTTGTTTTTTACAACTTTCAGGATGGTATGATTTCAATGAACCAAAAAAGAAAACTGCAACAGAGATACCGGACGACCTACCCTTCTAAAAAAAACGAACGCCCAGGTAGAGTAGGCAAGGGCATTTCAGCCCAAGCCTCTCACAGGTAGGGTCGAGCAGTGGCGCACCAATCAATTATTGATTATGTTTCCACCACCCGCCTC
>JAYVNT010000146.1:0-2210 GCA_043758285.1 Flavobacterium sp. | reverse complement strand
CTTTTCTCAATTGATCTAAATCGCGATTGAGTTGATTTATTTTTACTTGATTGACATAAATATCATTATTCAATAACTTGGTTTGTTTTTCAGTTGTTTTTATCAATTTTTCTTTTAATCCAATTTTTTCTTTTTGAATCATCAATTGACCAACAACTGTTCTTTCTTTATTCTTCATAGAATTTAATAATTCTTCTTTCTCCCGAATTTCAATTTGAATCTTAGCTTTTCGCTCTTCGAGTTGTTCTTGTGTTGGCGGTTGACTCCACATTGGGATAGAGCAAAAGAAAAAGAATATTGGTAAAATAAATCTTGGCATATTTTAGCTATTTTGTATCTCTAATTTATAAAAATTCTATCGTATCCATCCGGAACATCATAAGGAAATGATAGTTCTTCATTACATGTTGCTGAATTATAATCAATCGAAATGTTGGTTTTACCTTTCTTTTGAATCGCATTTATGATCAAATTTGCTGGCAAAAAAATCGTGTTGAAATCTTGAAAATTAGGATAATCTACTTCAAAACTTCTTTCCTTTTCTGGTTGTTTTATTTCTTGTTTTTTTAACAAATAATGTTCCGCTTCAAAAGAGAAAGATTTTTCAGTTTTATCTTCAATCGAACTCAACTTATAAAATTTATCGGTTAACAATAATGAATAGTGTCCTTTAGTTAAATCGTCAATGGGTTGTCCAATGAACATGTTTTGTATTTTATTGAAATCTAAATCGGTGCCAAGCCATTGGCTTAACGACCCATAATTTCCTTCAAAATAAGTTCCATTTATTTTTTCATAATACTTCACTCCTTCGGGTGTTATCAATGCTTTTGCCATGGTTATCCCTAGAAAACGAATACTCACTAAAATCTTTTCGCCTTTTTTAATCTTGATTTCAGCCGAAACGCTTTGTGAATTATTCTCGTCTCTATATTTTGCATTGGCTCTAATATATAACATAGAAAAATCATTTTTATTGCTATAATGATTTCGAATAATTTTTTCGGATGTTAGAACACTATCGGATTTTACTATGCTTGTTGGCGTTTTTGTATCAACAAAAACTGCTTTCGATTTGCAGGAGCTTAAAAAAATAATTGCTAGAATAAACCATCCTTGTTTCATTATTTTTTTTGTTTTTTTATAAGTTCATCCGCTTTTGCAAAGTAGCTTTCTTTCTTTTTCATATCTCCCAAACCCATATATGCTTCTCCTAATTGAATATTAAAATTGATTTCCAACGGTTCGTCATCAACCACAAAATCCAATCCTGATTCTAAAAAAGTAGCAGCTTTTTTGTGAAATTTCAATTGATTGTTGGCTAAACCAGCATAATAATAAAACTGTGGTTGCGTAGGGAAAAGCTGTGTCAAGTTATCGGCTTTTTTTGCCAGCATATCAAATTGTTGCGCTTCTGTATACGATTGCATTGCTAAAAGTTGCGTTTCAACATCGTCTTCGGAGTTTTTTAAATGCATTTCGAAATACTTAATGGCTTTAACCCAATTGGCTTTTGCGTAATGATATTTGCCAATTTCTTTGGCAACTCTAACGTCTTTATCGTTGTCGAAATAAGAAATTGCTTTATCTAAATCTGGCTCATATTGCGGATTATTTTGGGCAAATATCAAAAACTCATTCAACATTCTGTGTTTGATTTTTGAATCTATTTTTTTACTTGAAAAAACAATATTCATCGCTTTCGCCGCATTAACTCCATCATTATTATTCAAATGAAATTTGAATAAACTCACTTGCGCCCAATCAGAAGTTGGGATGGCTAATTCGAGTTTTTTTGCAATTTCTAATGCTTTTTCTTCTTGATTACTTTCCGAATACATATAAATTAAGGAAATATAATTCGATTCCTCTTTTGGGAATTTCTTGATTTGTTCCAACAAATTAAACTTTTCTGAGGATTGGTATTTAGCATCTTTTAGAATATCCGCTTTGTATAATTCTCGTTTGTCCGATTTTCCAAACTTGGAATTCAACTCATTAATTAAGTCCAATGCTTTGTCATATTGTTGCGTATTCATATACAACGATGTCAAATCTTCTTTGTAATCTTCTTTAAATTCTACCAATTTCTCTACCACAACAATCGCCTGATTATAATCGTGGGTTTCATAACAAACATCATACATTCCAACCCATGCCCAACGGTTTTTTGGGTCTATTTTAGTGACTTTTTCAAAATTATCGTAAGC
>JAYVNT010000145.1:0-2210 GCA_043758285.1 Flavobacterium sp. | reverse complement strand
AAAGCTGCCATGGGAAATGATTCTATTGGGATTATTGACAACTGGATACGGCACATAAAAGATGTCTATCGCCTGCATCAGGACTTTTTGGATTCTATTAAAAATGAAGATGACCGTTTCAACACTTTCGTTGAGTTGAATGTAAAAGAACAAGTATTTGATTTGGCCAAAACATCCATCGTTCAGGCAGCTTGGCGAAACGGTCAAGACTTGACTTTACATGGTTGGGCTTATGGTTTAAACTCTGGTTTTGTGACTGATTTGAATGTTAATATCAGTTCCAATAAAGATTTGGACACGGTATATCAATTAAAGTTTTAAACATAAAAAATCGCTTTCGAGCGATTTTTTTAATCAGTATCTTCATTTTCGTTAAAAGCAGAGGGTAATAATTTTGGAATAAACTTTATTAAAATCGGCAATAATAAACTACCACCAGGCAAGAGAAAAATGGTTAAGGAAGGCACTGTTTTGCATATATCCAGCAATTGGGTTTTAATTTTTTTCTTTTCTTCTTTGTTTAAATCCTTATGAGTAGATTTTGCCAAAAGTTGCATCAATTCTTTGCTCTGTGACAATTCTTTAACAAATCTGTTTTTATTTCTATGAATTAAGACTACTACACTTTCTGTGGTTTGGTCATAAAAATTTTTTACTGGGTTGGAATTATTAAAATAGGGGATTTCTTTTTTATATTTTAAAATGAAGTAATTAATAAAATCAATACTTTCAATAATAAAGGATTCTTTAATTTCTAGTTTTTCACCTAGTTTATAAAGAAAATAACGCTCTTCATTTTCTACTTTACCATCACTCCACAAACTGATTCCTGCCAAATCAATCAGATAGCATTTTTCTAAATCATTGCTTAAGTAACTCAAATCTAAATCATCAATAGTTTTAATTCTATTGTCGGAAAACTTATTATATCTAACAGAAGATTCAAAGAGTTTTACCAGTAAATCATCATGAACTGAAATACCTGTTTTAGATTTTAGCGAAAGTGAAATAATACTAATCACGATATCTTCAATTCGGTTGAAATATTTCTCGGGAAGCGATCCTTTTTCTAAATGTTTTTTAAACGCTAATACATCTACAAATAGTAGCGCATTTGTTATCACATGAGAGAAGTTTTTGCTGAACAAATCTTCATTAGTTTGCACTCTGTCATGGATTATTTTTTCCAATTTACTAGATTCAGAACTGTTTGGCAATATTCTTTGCAAAGGGTTAAAACCTTTGGGAATAAGCAAGTTGTAAAAAGCTACTGCTTCTGTTATGAAATGCTTTTGTTTCGCCTGTTCGTTAAAGCTTGAGTCGTCAGTAGTGTTTTGTGTTAAACAATATATTTCATACAACGTATTGAGCATTCCGATTTTTGATATCTCTTGAGGAAGTCTATCGGTAATAGCAATAGGGTTTGGAGTATCAAAACTCACGATGTGTCCATAAATGAAACCCGTAGCACGAGTTCTAGAATAAAAATCAGTTTCATTCAAAAGCATGTATTGCTGAGTCATTTTTTGCTCAGAAAAAAACTTATCTATCCATCCGTGAACTGAAGGGTTAATCATTTGAAAATGCTTTTATGTTGTAAAGCTAAATCTTTTTTGTAACGATTAAGTAGCGTATGTGTTATCAAATTTAAAATGCTCCTCTTGATTTGATATTTTGTTCACAAAGTTTGATGATTTCTGCTAGGCGAATGGTTCTAGTTTCTGCTCGCTTAGCTTGGTTAAGCCAATACAAATAACTTTTTCTATACGATGGACTAAACTTATTATAATTATCGAAGGCAGTTTTATTTTTAGAAAAAGCGATTTCTAAATCTTCTGGCATTTCTAAATTTTCTACAGCATCCAAAGATTGCCACGTACCATTTTGTTTTGCAGTTTCAATCTTCTTCAAACCACTTTCGTGCATCAGATTGCTGGCAATCAGTTTTCCGATATAGGTTTTGTTGAGTTTGCTCCAAACGCTTTTGTCTTTTCTGGGTGTAAACATTTGGCGTCTACGTTCGTCATCCAGTTTCTTTACCGTAGAATCTATCCAACCATAACAAATAGCAACCTGCACGGCTTCTTCCCAACGCATGCTTTCTTTGTCACTGGCAACTCTATAAAAAATAAGATGAACTCCTTTTGACGAATGGTGATTGTTGTGCAGCCATTCGCGCCATTCCTGAGCATTTTTGAAGTATAAAAGTT
>JAYVNT010000144.1:0-2212 GCA_043758285.1 Flavobacterium sp. | reverse complement strand
AACAAGCATTGGGCAATGTCTTTTGCATTTCAATGTTGAAAGTGCCGTGCTGTGTTCTATGTCCTTCATCCACCAAAACAAAAATGTCGTGGCTTTCTAAGGGCTTGCTTATTTTTTTCATTGCTGCCACAAACTTGTTGATGATGGTGGTTACTACTGCATCACTTTTACTTTCCAAGAGTTCAACCAAGCGTTGCCCGGTGCTTGCGTTCTCCACAAATTTTCCGCATTTGCGAAATGTGCCTGTAATCTGATTGTCCAAATCAGTTCTGTCTGTAACTAAAATTATTTTCGGATTGCGAATGGTTTTATCCAATGCAATGGCTTGAGCAAGCATTACCATTGTCAATGATTTTCCGCTGCCTTGTGTGTGCCAAATCACACCACCTTTTCTTCTGCCTCCTTCAATTTCACTAATGCGTTGCATTGATTTTTTGATGGCAAAAAACTGTTGGTATCGTGCAATCTTTTTTTCTCCGTTGTCAAACAAAACAAAATTGAAAATGATGTCCATCAATCTTTCCGGACGGCACAAGCCAAATAAATATTCGTCTTGTATGGTTGGCAGAATGTTTTCCTTTTCTAACTCGTCAAAATAATTCCGAACATATTTAAAACGGTCGCCAAACAATTTATCTTTTTGTGAAAGTGAAAGCGGTTCATTTTTTAGAATTGATAATTGAGAATGGATAATGGATAATTGCTTTTCATTTTCAATTTTCAATTCTCCATTTTCAATTGGTTTTTCAATCCACTTTGCCCAAAATTTTTCAGGTGTTGCGTTGGTTGCATACGCTGCTTCCTGTTGTGCAATGCTCATTATTACCTGTGCATAAGCATACAAGGCACGAATGCCGTCCTCCTGTTGGTTACGCAAATGCTGACTGATTGCCTGTGCCAAAGGTTCTTTCATATCAGGTCGTTTGCACTCAATTACGCAAAGCGGAATTCCATTTACAAACAATACCAAATCGGGTCGGTAGTGTTCTTTGCTGGTGCTTCGCATTACGCTGAATTCTTCTGTAACATGAAACACATTGTTGTCCATGTTTTTCCAATCAATGTATTGCAGCGTAAAACTTTTTTTATCGCCATCAATACTTTGCTCTAATGATTTACCTAATGTGATAAGATTATAAGCGGCTTCACTTGCTGCTATGTAGCCCTCATTCATGGGCAAATCTTTTAAAGCACGAATTCCGTTTTCAATATTTGCATCGCTTATGTAAGTTGTTTTGGTGCTGCTGATTCTTTTTTCCGAATTGATTTCTTTCAACTGCTTACGCAACACATCTTCTAAAATTACATTGGTGGTTTTGTTGCCTCTTGCCTGCAATGCTTCATCAGGCGACAAATATTTGTAACCCAACTTTTGCAATAATTGCAATGCAGGTATTTGACTGATGTGGTCTTCTTTGAAACTTGGTGTGTCCATTTTATTCTTGCTCTTTCTTTTTTAACTTTTCAATTAAATCATTTGGATAGCCAAATAATTTCAACATGATTTCGTATGATTTTCTTTTTACTACTGGAAAAAGATTTCCGATTTGGCTAAGTCCGATTATTCCCAATGCTTTCAATACTGAACCAATCCTATCAATGAATTCTTTAACTGTGGGATATTTTGAAACAACATCAAAACCTTCGTAGAAAATTGCTATGAGAATAATTGATTGAACCAACCATGAAAGAGTTTTTATCCGTTTTAGAAATTTTGTATTGAACTCCTTTAGTAAATTTACTTCGCTTCCATCTAAAGATTCTTTTAAAATAATTATCAAATCGTATGCTCTTATTGAACACACAATGTGAAAATCACTTTTGCTTTCAAACAATATTGTGTTCTCTGAAATGCTTTTGAAAGCTGTTGTCAAAAAATCGTTGGTGATTAAAGATTGATTGTTCAATTGAAAAAACATGAAAACAATTTCCGGCAAATTGCTTTTGCTGTAGTAGTTTTCGTTAAGAATATTCTCAAGTGTAATCGTGATTGCATTTCTGTTTCTTAGTGATAAAATATTTTTAATCCAACTTTTATCTTCACCGAATTTTATGATGCCAACAATTAAACAGAATATTAAAAAATCATCGTTCACAAAAGGTGATGGAGATTCCTTAGTTGGATGGCTCTTATTCTTTTTGTTGTATTGAGTTTCAAATGCGGTTTTTTCATTTGAATGAATTGCACTTAAAATCCCAAAGAAGATTTCTT
>JAYVNT010000143.1:0-2213 GCA_043758285.1 Flavobacterium sp. | reverse complement strand
AATCGCATAACTGCCGGCTTGGATGAAATGCGCCATGAAATATCTTCTATCTTTATATTATCGCATGGCGCACTTCACCAAGCCGGGCGGACGTTATGCCTCATTCTATGACGACACTGCAAACATCAAACGAACAGACAAATAAATATCAAATATGCTAAAGACACTATTAGTAATTCAAAAGGTAAACGAGAATGGTAAGGTTGAAATCTTCCAAGCATTTTCAGACAGCCGACCATTTCAATGGACTTTTGAACCAAAACGTAAACCGACCAAAGACGATAAAGAATATTTTCCATTTACGATTAGTGATGTAAGAGTTGAGCGGAGAAATGCAGGACCAGAAACAGAAACTAAAGTGAATAATAATTTGATTAAATTTTGTGACGATTACAGCATTCCAGACGGTAGTGTAATTGCAATTCTTTTTCCTGCCAACTTCATTCCCGACATCATAAAATTTAAAGACAACCCATATATTCCAGCAGGTCTAGCAGGACAAGTTTCAACACGTCCGCCAGGACAATTACAAATTCGTTACAACAAACTCGAAAAAAAATGTGCGGTGATTTTACACATTCACGAAAAACTTCTTTTCGGAATAAAACTTATTGCAAAGAAAGTTTCTGACGAAGATTTTCCTGACAACGAGAATGGTATGGCGGACGACTTATTTGATGTCAGTATTTCAAGAAAGTTTCTAAATGTGGACGCAATAAAAACGGAGGACTTGAAAATAATCAATGAGACAATAAATCAAACCGACCTGACAGAAGTAAATAACACGCTAAATGAAATACTGAATGCATTAAAGTCAGGAGACAAAGGAAAAGCACAATCGATGCTATCTAAATTTGGTAAGTTAATTATGAACGGGACAAGTGTTTCAGGCAACTTGGTAAAAATTGCCGACAGCTATAATGAAGGCGGAGCAGCTCATCAGTTTATTGGAAAAGTTTTAGAGTATGTTACACTTTGACAACACAACAAATATGACATCACTTCCAACAAACTTTTGTGAGGACTTGAGAGTGCATCAATTCGGAGAAAAAGAAGAACGAAGGCATAACAGCACCTACCCAAAAGGCGGGGTTTCGTGCTTCGCAGACAGTTTTGTGGTAGCCGAAAAATCAGTTCTCCGAATGAAGTTTGGGGGTAAAAATCCCGCCCTTCGGGTAGCTGCAAAACGTCAGGCTCTGAAAAAACCCTACACATATAAATTTTTCAATTAATTATTCAAGTAAAAATCTTCCTAACTATTTACAATACGATATACCGATAGTAAATTATTAAATATTAATATTGCTTTTATTTTTTAATATCCCCATGCCTTCTTAAAATAAGTTAAAAGTGTATTAAGCCAGACAATCATTTTGTAGTCTGGGTTCCATTTTTTAAGTTTAGCTATTAAATTTTCTAATTCAAGAATGTCAATGGTTCGCTTGATGTTATAAACTAGCATTATTAAACTCATTTCTCCATTTACTTTTTGGATTTTATGATTGTAATCCGAAATGCTCCACAAAAGCATCCACAAAGCGAACAGGATTATCAACACTTATTTTATCTTCCAATGAACTGAGTGAAATCTGAAAACGGTCTTGCGTAGTAATAAAATTCATACCTTTTAATTTATTTCAAGATACGAAATCTTGATTGAAATTTTCTACTTTTATGCAATTACTTATGAAAAAATTAATGGACAGATTGTAGGGTTAATTCACAGTCTGTCGTTAGTGGTCACTTTAACGGAAGCTTTGAAATTTAACGATTATATGAAATTGAAGAAACAAATTAAGAATAAATTAATCAAACAGTTATCGATATTTCTCTTGACAGTTTCAAGCTCTTTGACAATTGCCCAAGATAAAACTAAAACAGAAATATATGCACCTATATACACTATATACTATCCGACAGACAAATGGGAATTAACAATAGAAAACACTAACTTTTTAAATACATATGTTATTCAAGAAATTCAAAAACCTAACCCACCAAATCTCGTAATTTATCTTGAAGGACATAGTGACAATAAAGGTAATTCAGAGTACAATATGAAACTCTCACAAAAAAGAGTTCAAGGAGTTGCTGAATATTTAAAAAGTAACGGTTATAGAACAGACCAAATTAAGATTAAATACTTTGGTGAAACGAAACCAGAAAGAAGAAAAATTGCCACATCAAATAAACATAAAGATATTCGTTACGCA
>JAYVNT010000142.1:0-2215 GCA_043758285.1 Flavobacterium sp. | reverse complement strand
GGGTGGTTTCTCATTGAAACAAGTATTGAGTTTGCAATTCTTGGTCCTGAGGACTTGGATTACTGGCTTATTTTCTGGCTCAATTTCATTAGCTGCCCCAATCGGTATTTCTGCCGTCATTGATGATATTTCATTCTCATTTTCAACTCCTGATACAAGCGGTGGTTCTACCGTTGTGAATGACTTTTCTTCCTTATCTTCAACCCCTGGCACAAGCGGTACATCTGCCGTTGTGAGCTGTGGGGTCTGAGCATCCAAGTCGATAAAATCTGCAATATTCCAACCTTCAATTGCTTCACAAAGCCCCTTAATATGTTGGATATAGTACATATTATTGGAGTTCAATCTACCACCTCCATTTTCCATTATGCTCTTGGCATCTCTACTGCACATTGAGCGACTTGCGTAGTGCTTATCCATCTGGTTTTAGTCTGTTTAATACTTCTTTAATAGTTGGTCTGATAAACCCATATTCTTCACCAATTTCTAACTGAACATAAAACTTTAAATCCCAAAGGGGGCTTCCATCGTCTTTTGTAACTTTTGTACTATCCATTACAAACTTTGCTTCCTCTTGTGAAAATAAAACATCACCTCTAAATTTTGCCCGAAACAATGACCAATCAGCATCTGAATTATGAGAGATTATCGTAAATTGTTCACGAAATGACCTCATTTCGGGGTCGTTTCGCCAGCTCTTTACTGAGTCGAACCATCTAATCAGTTCCATCGGCGCCCTCATTATGTCTTCTCTCTTATAATTTATTCTTGATGGCATAATACTAAATATTCAAAAGGGTAAGAGGGTTGTCAATTAGGCTCTGGCACAAAAATTATTGTCAATAATGAAGAGAGTTTCCAATCATCGGGCGTTTTCTTAACTATTCTAATAAATTTGGTTTCGTCCGTTTTTCCGTACAAAACCTCAATTCTTTTATTGGAAAACTTTGAGTGAACATCACAATTAAGTTGAATAAACTCATTCACCATTTCTTCAATTACATAGTCTTCGATTGTAGCATCTTTCTGAACAGCATTAAAAATATACTTCACTAAATCATGTTCTTTATCAGAAGAAAAGTAGGTAGAGGATTGAATAATTTTTGCTTTCATGGGGTTGGTATCTTTAAAAAATTATTTAACAAACGTTTATATAAAAACGGCTGTTCATCCCTCAATTCTGTATAACTCCATCCGTAATCATCCCCCAAATTCTCTTCGTAAAATTGCTGAAATTCAGTTTGGATAATTTCATATTCATACGGTTTGAAAATATTCTTTAGCTTCTCATGAAACGCTTTCAAAACCAGAGGACAGTCAGCAAAATCATCAAACATATTATTCAAAGCCGCAATCTGATAAATTTCAAAAGTAAAATCTTTCCTTTCGGGATGATGCTCATACGTTTTTTTAGCATCGTAAAGAAACAAGTATCTATTTTTGAGCATTGAAACTGCTACTAATTCAGACGGTATAGATTTTGTTCCGTTGAACACATATCGTTTGTTTTCAATTTTTTCCCTAACGCTTAACAGTACATCATACAGGGCTAAATATTCAAAGTATGTGATAGTCATTATGTGCTGTTTCATCTGATTTTACCTTTTAACTCTTCAATAAATTGTGTCATTCTTGCACTCACGTTAGCAGGACACCATTCGCCCACTAAATATTTTTTTACCATTTTACCTTGAAAAGAGATTGATGCTAAACCCAAATTATTTACTCCTATTAGCGTTTTTCCTTTATTGCTATTGACATAAATCAAAATATTACTGACAATATTTCCGCCTTCAAATTGTCCTAATATAATTCTTTCAAGACCTTTCAATTCGTACTCATATCTTTCAAAATTGTACTCTTTCTCAGATTTTTTTCCGTCATAAACGGGATAAAAATTATCAACTGTATGCTTAATAGAGTAAGGAAATGACATTTTAGGAATTGCATTACCGTATTGGTCTTTCTTAATTACACCACGTTCATCTTTTTCATAAAGAGGTAAACCTGTTCTGTAATCCACAAGATGATTTTTGTAGTAAACAGTAATTACAAGAAACGTCCCTACTGTGTCATACTTCGATGATTTCTTCACTTGGTTTCGGTTATCCATGTTTTTAATTATTTAGAAGATTGATATTTTTTGCGAGCGGCCCGCCCCCAGTTTAAATTCATATATTGTTCTGAACTGTTCTGAACTTATCTGAACTGCATA
>JAYVNT010000141.1:0-2217 GCA_043758285.1 Flavobacterium sp. | reverse complement strand
CAACCCTAGTTTACTAATTTATATTGCACCAATAATGTCTTATTTGTTAATCACAGCTCTAATTCATTTTTGTTTTATTAAGTACGCTTGGCAGCACTGGGTGATGAAAATGAAAACTCCCGAAGTATGCGATTTTTCAAAAGAAATGGATGTACCTGTAGATTCAATTTAAACATTCTAAAACACATTTTATGAAAGAGCATTGGCTTCCCATTCTTTTATTTATCATCATTGGCATTGTAATAGGCAGTGAAGGGCTACAGAACCATTTTTTGCCAACCCACGGCGGAAACCTTTTTACACAACCTTATTTAGGACGATGTACCTTAGTAAACTAATAGCAGGATTATTAACTTTAACCAGTCAACTAATTTTAGGACGAGGCAGTATTTGAACAACAAAATAAAACCGAACTTCGGTTATGGGGCTGACGGATAAATCCGGCGCCACAAGCGCTAAGCCTTTTTCGTTGGCTGCAAGGCGTCTGCAAATTCTAATAATTCGACAAAAAAAGAACTTGTTTATATTTGCTAAATGAATGAAAGAGTTGCAAAAATATATTTAGATACATCTGTTTTTGGTGGTTACTATGACACAGAATTTGAAGAAGATACCCAAATCTTATTTGAAAAAATTAAGTTGGGATAATTTCAAGTTATCTACTCGACAACAACAGAAGATGAATTAATTGAAGCACCAGAAAGAGTTCAAGAATTACTTCCAAGTCTTCCTATTAGATTTAAAACAAAAGTAGAATTAACAGAAGAAGCTGTAAATTTGGCTGACACATACCTTGGAGAAAATGTAGTCGGAAGAACAAGTCGTTCAGATTGCTTCCACATAGCTATGGCGACAATTAATGAAATTGATATTTTAGTAAGTTGGAACTTTAAACATATTGTAAACGTAAAAAGAATCAGAGGTTACAATGCGGTAAATATGAAACTTGGTTACAAAACAATAGATATTCGTTTACCAAAAGAAATTATTTATAATGAAGACTAAGGAAACAATAAAAAAGACTTTGACGCAGTAAAATTTATGCGTGAAACAAGAGATAAAATAAGTTTGGAAATTCAAAATATGAACTTTGAAGAGTTGAAAAAGTATTATGCTAAGCGTAGGTTGAAACTTGCCAAATAAAATGCCCTGAAGCCAACATCAGGTTTGGCGTTATGCCATTGGACACTCTCTAACAATTCAAACGATGATTAAACCACTTTGCTTTTTTCTTATTTCTCTTTTACTGTTGACAAGTTCCTATGGACAAAATAAGCAAGATAAAAAACTTTCAAAAAATCTTGATGAGTTAATCCCTAAACGATTGACCGAGATTGCACCAGGCTGCGTAGTAATGATTGTAAAAAATGACAAAGTTATTTACAAGAAAGCATTTGGAACGGCTAACACAGAACTGAACATTCCTATGCAGCCAAATATGCTTTTCAGAACAGGCTCTATGGGCAAACAATACACAGCAATCGCAGTTTTACAATTAGTTGAACAAGGCAAAATTAGTTTGCAAGACAGTATTCAAAAATATATCAAAGACTTCCCATCAAAAGGCTATACAATTACTATCGAAAATCTTTTGACAAATACTTCGGGCATTAAAGATTATTTATCAGAGATTTCCAATCCTGCAAAACAAAAAGAAACCTACTCACCAAAAGACGGAGTTGATTACATAAAAGACGAACCACTTAATTTTAAACCAAGCAGTAATTACAGATACAGCAACTCAAACTTTTATTTATTGGGTTACATTATTGAAATGGTTACAGGCAAAACGTTTGAAATCTACTTAAAAGAAAATGTGTTAGACAAAGCAGATTTGAAAAATACTTTTTATATCCATCCAGAAAAAAATATTCCTGATATGCCTCAAGGCTATTCAAAGTTTGACGGCAAAATTGAAAAAGCAACGCTACAAGAAGTAACAATAATGTATTCGGCAGGAGCATTACTAAGCAATACAGATGATATTTATAAATGGCATCAAGCCTTATATAATCAGCAGTTAGTAAAAAAGGAAACATTAGAAAAAGCAACAACACCTTTCAAGTTTGACGATGGTACGTTTTCTCAATATGCTTATGGTTGGTTCGTAAAAAATATTGACGGCAGCAAAACAATTGAACACAGTGGTTCAACAGACGGCTTCCAATCAGACGAAATTTATCTGCCAAACGAAAACGTTTTTGTTGTTGCATTGTA
>JAYVNT010000140.1:0-7054 GCA_043758285.1 Flavobacterium sp. | reverse complement strand
GGACATCTTATGCCATCAGACGATTACTGGTTTAGTGTTGAATATTTAGAACAAGCCACAGCCAGACAGTTTAGAGCGCATATTTCATTAAAAAGATAGTTAAAATGAATTTTAGAAAGATTTATTTATTAGCACTACTATTAGTTGCACAGTTTTCTCATTCTCAAGAAGGATTACCAGTTTATTCAGATTATTTATCTGATAATTACTATTTGCTTCATCCTTCAATGGCTGGAGCCGCCAATTGCGCCAAACTAAGACTAACAGCAAGACAACAATGGTTAGGACAAAAAGATGCCCCAGCATTGCAAACGTTAAGTTTTAATGGTTCACTAGGGGAAAGATCAGGAGGAGGAATTATTGTTTTTAACGATAAAAACGGTTATCATTCTCAAACGGGAATGAAATTAACTTATGCACATCATCTTAGGTTTTCTCGTGATGATGTTGATTTAAATCAGCTTTCGTTTGGAATGAGTGTAGGATTTATTCAAAGCAATTTGGACGAGAGCACTTTTTATTACAACAATCCTGTATTTGATCCAATAGTATTTGGTTCAGAACAAAAATCGACTTATTTTAATGTTGATATTGGGGCCTCTTATAATTTTCTTGATTTCTATGTTCACGCCACTGTTCAAAATGCATTGGCTAGCTACAGAAAATTATATACCGAAGGAGAGCCTATAAATTTAAAAAAATTCATTTTGAATGCCGGATATACTTTTGGGGATGCAGAACAAATTCTATGGGAGCCATCTTTTATGTTTCAACTAGTTACCTTAACTCAAGAGAAAACGGTAGATTTAAATTTAAAGGCATATAAAGAATTAGACTTCGGGAAATTATGGGGAGGAATATCCTATAGAAGAAGTCTTGATGGTGCAGAATATGTACAAGGAAATGGCGTGGCCAGTCAAAAACTGCAATATATAACTCCAATTATCGGAGTTAATTTTAAAAATTATGTGTTTTCATATACCTATTCACATATACTAGGCACAGTTAAGTTTGATTCAGGTGGATTTCATCAAGTAACTTTGGGGGTTAATTTATTTTGTAAACCAGAGAAGTATCACTGTAATTGTCCAGCTATTAATTAATTCAAATAGTTGTCCCGATTTATCGGGACACTTTTTTTTGCTATGGTTATAAAAACTATTAACGGTAAAAGTCCACAAATTCCTGAAGATTGTTTCGTGGCAGAGAATGCAACAATTGTTGGGGATGTAGTATTGGGAAAATCGTGTAGTGTTTGGTTTAATGCTGTCATTCGAGGTGATGTTCACTATATCAAAATAGGAAATAAGGTTAACATTCAAGACGGAGCCATTATTCATTGCACTTATCAAAAGCATCCGACAGAAATTGGGAATAATGTTTCTATTGGGCATAATGCTATTGTTCATGGGTGTAAAATTCATGACAATGTTCTAATCGGGATGGGTGCTATTGTAATGGATAATTGTGTTGTTGAAAGTAATTCGATTATTGCGGCTGGTGCAGTTGTTACTCAAAACACTATAGTTGAATCGGGGACAATTTATGCTGGAGTTCCAGCGAAGAAAGTTAAAGACATTGATCAATCAGATTTTTCTGGAGAAATTGAGCGAATTTCTAATAACTATATCATGTATTCGAGTTGGTTTAAGGAAGACTAAAGAATGCCTTATGTTTGAAAATAGCCCTGATGGAAGCGGTATCGTCTTTTGGGACGATAGTAGCGGACAGCAGGAACAAGGTTTAAAAAAGTGCGCAATAGATTGGCTTCTAAAAATCTTTGGGAATTACTTCATGTTGATTTTTCAAAATATCAGTTAGCACTTTTGGATCTGAATTGGTATAGAAAATTGATTTTCCGTCAATACTACTTTGGTTTACACCAACTTTTTCTAACAAGATGCTTTTCGTTTGTCTTGCAACTGCTTCTCCGGAATCGATTATTTTAATTTCTTTTGGCAGTATTTTTTTTATTTGTGGAATTAAATAGGGATAATGGCTGCAACCCAACACCAAATAATCAATATTTGCGGCTATCATTGGTTCTAGATATTGATGCAGTAGCAAGCTCATTTCCTTTGAATTTATTTCGCCATTTTCAATTAAATGTACTAAACGATGTCCTATTTGTTCAATGATTTTGGTGTCATGAAATTTTTCTGCGGTTTGGTGAAATAGTTCACTATTCAATGTTCCTTGTGTAGCAAGAATTCCTATTACATGTTTTTTTGATTGTATTGCTGCGGGTTTTATGGCTGGTTCAATACCTATGAATGGGATATTGTATTTTGCTCTTAGTTCTTTTATAGCATTGGTTGTAGCGGTATTGCATGCAATAACTATTGTTTTGGCGTTTTGATTGAGAAGGAACTCGGTGTTTTTAATGCTTAATTCGATAATTTCTTCCTTTGTTTTTTGTCCATAGGGCGCATTTTTGCTGTCGGCAAGATAAATGGTATCTTCATAGGGGAGTAAATCGTGAATTTCTCTCCAAATAGATGTTCCTCCAATTCCTGAATCAAAAAGCCCTATGGGGTTGTTGTTTATCATAAAACAAAAGTAAAAAAAAACTGCTCAAATAGTTGAGCAGTTTTTGATAGTATAATGAATTTATATTAAAATCCTAAATCTTTTTTAACATCAGCTGTTAAATCTGGGCCATCTGCCAAAAGTAAATCAGCAAGGTTTAAAACATATTGGTATCCTTTTGCTTTACCAACTTTTGCAATAGAAGCTTTGATTTTATCCATCAATGGTTTTACCATATCAGCTTCTTTCTTTTGCAATTCTTTTTGAGCATTGTCTCTGTAATCAGTTATACGTTTTACTAAGTCCTGAACTTCTGTTTGACGTGTTGCATTTACAGCATCGCCAACTGTTGTAGCTTCTTGGTCGTATTTTTTAACCTTGTTTTGATATTCCTCTGCCATAGTTTTGTATTCCGTGTCATAAGTGGCACTCAATTTCTCTAATTGCTTTTGAGAATCAATCATCGCTGGCATTTTAGAAATTAGTTCATTTACATCTACATGTGCAGTTTTAGCTTGTGCATTGATGGTATAGCTTGTTCCTAAAAACAACACAGTAGCTAGTAATAATGATTTCAATCGTTTCATTTTAAAAAGTATTAATTAATTATTTGTTATTATTGTTTTACTCAGTTTATGGTTTTTTTTTCGCGTCTTCTTTTGCTTTTTTTGCAGCTTCTCTATCTTCTAATATTTTTTGCTTTTTTTCTTCTAAAGCGGTTTTTCTATCTTCAATTATTTTGGCTCTTGCTGCAGCTTTTGCTTCTTTAGTGTTTTCTACACTAGTTGAATCAGACCTTTTGTTTGCATCTGTAGTTGTTTTATCAGCAGCTGGTTTTGCATTATCAGGAATCGTGCCAGCTTTTTTTACGTTCTTAGAGGCAAGTAATTCTGCTCTTTTTGTTTCTTGTTCCGCTTTCTTAGCTTCTGCAGCTGCTTTTCTATCTAATACAGCTTGTTCTCTGGCTTTCTTTTTATCTTCCAATGCTTTTTTACGTGCGTCTAAAGTTGGATTTATATCATTAGTGGCATCATCTAAAGCATCTTTAGCTTCTTGAGCTTTAACTTCTTTTTTACTTTTTTGTTCTCTTTTTTCAGCTCTTGTGATAGTTCTAATTACTTGATCACTAACATCATGTCTTTTGGCGGCAAACAACATTGTTAAATCTGAAGATTTATCAAAAATATAATCATATTTTTTTGCTTCAGCAATATCTTGAACAGCGGTAAAAACTTGGTCTTGTATTGGTTTAACTAAAACTGCTTTTTGGGTGATTAAATCGCCATTTGGTCCAAACTTTTTTTGTTGAAAGTCTAAAAGTTCGTCTTCTTGAAATTTTATTTCTTCTTCACGTTCGTCAACTAATTCTTTGGTCAATAATGCTTTTTCAGTTTTTAAAGCATCTTTTAATTTTGCAATCTCAACCTTTTTGGCTTCAATATCTTGCTTCCATTTCTGGGCTTTTTGTTCTAATTGACTCTTGGCTTCACTATAATCAGGTACATTTTGTAGAATATACTCCATGTCGATATAACCAATTTTTACGCCTCTAGATTGTGCAATTCCCTGAAATACAGAGAATAATATTAGAAATGCTATTGCAAAATATTTTTTCATTCGATTTATGATTTAGAAATATTATACCAAATATAATTAAAATTGTTGACCAATTATAAAATGTGTTTCCCAACCATTAGGATTTGTATAGCCAGGAACAGCATCAAAGCCATGTGCAAAGTCAATTCCTAATAGACCAAAAGCTGGCATAAATATTCTTATTCCAAACCCTGCAGAACGCTGTAGCACAAACGGATTGTATTCTTTGAAGGTATTGTAAGCTGATCCAGCTTCAAGGAAAGTTAGCGCATATATTGATGCAGCTGCTTTCAACGTTAAAGGGTATCTTAGTTCCAATGAAAATTTATTGTAAACTGTAGCACCGTCTGGTGAGGATAGTGATTGGTTTGGATAACCTCTTAACTGAATAACTTCTCTACCATCCAATGAAAAATTTGCTAAACCATCACCACCAAGGAAGAATCTCTCAAACGGAACCAAACCTCTTCCGCTGTTGTATGCCCCTAAATAGCCGAATTCTCCAAGGGTCCTTAATACTAATTTGCCCACAATTTTGGTGTACCAATCTGCTTTAAATTTTATTTTATAATATTCTAACCAATTAAACTTGGCTTGATCTCTTTTTGCAATATTTGTATCTGCATTTAAAAAATCTGCATCATCAACACGAACAAGTCCTGTTACTGGAACCCCTTGCTGATTAATTATTGTTGTTGTTCTTACAAAATCACCATTATTAATATAAATATTATCTAATCCAAAATTAGAATTAGGATTAGAAGACGAGACATAGGTGGTTTTGTATTCTTTTTGATTTTCTAAATCACTATAATTTATTCCATTGAACAAAGAATAAGGCAAAGTGAATTTTGCCGATACACTAAACTCTGAACCAGAAGTTGGGAAAATAGGATTAACACCTTTGTTATTTCTACTTATACCTACCGTATAAGCCAAGTTTCTTGAAGAACCATCACCAAATTTAAACAAACCAGTATTATAATTATGTAAATCATAATATTGAAAACTAACAGAAGTTGAAAACACAAAGAAATCGTCGGGGATTGTCAGTCTCTTGGCAATACCAACAGACAATGAAGTGATATTAAAACTCTTACTTCTGTCAACACTTGTTGAACTGCCTGAATAAAGAAATTGTTTACTATGCGATATGGAAGTTGAGAACTGTATTGGTTTTTTTCCACCTAGCCATGGTTCAGAAAACGATAAACTATAAGTTTGAAAAAATGAACTGGCTTGCAGACGCAAGGAAACTTTTTGACCATCACCCATCGGTAGTGGTTTGTAAGCTTCTTTTTTGAACAAGTTTCTGGCAGAAAAGTTGTTGAATGATAATCCTAATGTTCCAATGAATCCGCCACCGCCGTATCCGCCTTGAAGCTCAATTTGGCTAGAACCTTTTTCAACCACATTGTACTCAATATCCACCGTTCCTGCAGAAGGGTCAACGTTTTTGAATTTTGGATCAATAGCCTCTGGGTCAAAGAAACCTAATTGTCCAATTTCACGAATGGTTCTTACTAAATCTTCTTTGCTGTATTTTTGACCTGGTTGTGTTCTTAATTCTCTATAAATTACTCTATCGTTAGTTTTATCATTTCCAACTACAGTAATATTATTAAAATAAGCAAGAGGGCCTTCGGTTATTCTAATTTCAAAATCAATAGTGTCGTTTGCGGTTTTTACCTCAACAGCATTGATATTGGAAAATAAATAGCCATTGTTTTGGTATAAATTGGTAATGTCTTCGCCATCAGGTTTTTTCTTGTCAGCAATTCTTTTTTCTAATAATACACCATTATAAGTTTCACCTTTTTTAATTCCTAGAATTCTGCCAAGAAGTTGATCAGAATAGACAGAATTTCCAAGGAATTTGATGTTGCCAAAATGATATTTTCTACCTTCTTCTACTTTTACATTAATAGCTAATTTGGTTTTTTTGGCATTTAAAAAAACCGAATCTGTTATTATTCGTGCGTCTCTATATCCTTTTTCTTTATATTTATCGATTATTGAAACTAAGTCTTCTTTGTATTTTTCTTTAATAAATTTTGATGCTTTGAGAATACGAATCGGATTGATTTGCTTGGTGTTTTTCATTTCTTTTCTGAGCTTTGAGTCAGAGAATTTCTCATTGCCGTCAAAGGTTATTTTTGAAATCTTCAATTTATCGCCTTTATCGATATTAACAAGCATTTTTACCTGATTTCCCTCGGTTGTATCTGGAATTGTTGTTATAAAAACTTTGGTGTTAAAATAACCGTCTTTTTTATATTTATTTTCAATATAATTTTTGGTGGTTGTAATCAAATTTTCATTTACAATTTTTCCTTTTGTCAATGCATTATCTTTGATAAGCCCTTCTACTTTTGATTTTTTTACACCTTGGATTTTGACTTCTCTAAGTTTTGGAAGTTCAACGATGTTTAAGTCTAACCAAATACTATCGGTTTCTATTTTACTTACATAAAAATCAATATCACTAAAAAGACCAAGTTTTCCAAGTTTCTTTATAGCATTGCTAATTTCTTCTCCCGGGACTGTAATTTTTTGTCCTTTTTCTAAACCAGCAAAGGTGGTAACAGTCTGTTCATTGTAACTAATTTTGCCGTTGACTTTTACATTAGCTAAAATATATTTTTTACCTTGATCGAATGGGATTTTTTCTTGGGCTTGTAATTGAAAAACAGAAACAAACAATAAGAGGGATAGAACTGTTTTTAAAGACTTAATCTGCACTGAAATTTTATTTAATTTGTTCACTTGTTTTTCCAAATCTACGTTCTCTTTTTTGATAGCTAATAATGGCGTCATATAAATCTTCTTCTTTAAAATCGGGCCACAAAACATCGGTAAAATAAAATTCTGAATACGCTATTTGCCATAACAAAAAATTACTAATACGATGCTCACCACTGGTTCTAAT
>JAYVNT010000139.1:0-2222 GCA_043758285.1 Flavobacterium sp. | reverse complement strand
ACGTCAAGCCCCAATTGCACAAACCCTTTTGTTGGCTGCTATGGTTTTACTCAATCAATTTTATGTCTCGGTACTTTTCTTATCGCCAAATAAATATCCAATTGATAGTGTAATTAATGGACTTATGATTGCCCAAAAATCTTTAATTGGAAGTGCTATTTTTTCTGCACTTGTATTCATAGCATTACAAGTGTAAATAATTCCTGTTAGAATTAAAATGACTACCGAAAGTGCAGCTATATTATTTGGAACACTTGTTGAAGCACCCCAAAACTTTCCTAAAAAGCCTTGATTTACTCTTTGCTTTTCAAGTTCATTATGATTGTCCAAAACTTTGTTTGCAAGTTCTTTGTCTTTCGGAAGTGGTAGATTTACTTGATTAGTCATTGTTTACCTCCTCTCTTTTGTACCAAGTGTAATGAATTGTCTTATTAGATTTCTCATTTAAAGAGTAAATCATAAAATTCAGATAAACCTGTCTGTTGTCGATTTTGGCAAGTGGTAATGGTGAAGCATTTCCTGTGCCAAGCGAACTATTAAAATTGGTCAATAATAATTCGAGTTCATTATTATTAATGATTTTAAAGTCCATTTTCTGTTCTTTCAAATTTGCGTCCTGTGTAAACCGAATTATTACAACGACCCCTTGTGCTAATTCAAATTTTATTGGTTCATCATTGAAAGTAATTATTGTACCTGTGTCAACTATTTCATAATTACTTTCCCCTGTAGTTATTTTCATACGCAATTTATGTTTTTGTTAATGTAATGTGTCGTTCCATAGCAGCCAACTCTTAAATATACGAAAGTTTTGTTGTACTTTCTGTCTTGTTTGGTAATCTGTTAATTTTTCGTTGCACTATTCTGTTCATGCTTTTTGTATTGTTGAAACTTTTACAAACTATTGACCCACAAAATACTTGACAAACAAACATAATAATTTTACTTCATAATCCATCTACCGCACCTCAACAAAACTCCGATAATGGTCATTCGTATAATATCCCTTCCCGTCCGACCCCGTAATTAATCTTTCCGTTCCACGATTTTTGCCTTGTACTTTTGGATTTACATCCCATTCTTGATAGTCAATTCGTTTGCCTGAAGCATCCTTTTTCGGGAGGAGGTTCTCGAAATTTCCGAATCTTCGTCCACCCACGTATCCGTCCATCGCTACGCCATGCTCACGGACATACTTCAAAACCTGTAAAGCCTTCGTAGGCACATCGCCCGTCCTAACACCCGCCTGTGTAACGTCTGAACGATTCTCAGAGGCATATTTTGAGTTCTCACCTTGGTCTCGGTCTCTTTTGCGGTGTTTTTTATGTCTCTTATGATGATTTTCAGTAGAATTACCCTCATTTTGATTATCTGAATATCCTTTCTCAGCCTCAATAGTGGTATTCTCGCCTTTCTTCTCCGCAGGACGACAGCTTATAAATGTACCAATTAGTAAACTGAAAAGTATAAAAAGTGTCTTCATTTCGTGATTGTTAAAAAATTCAATACATAATCATTAATTTCTTGCCGCTGTGCATCGTTGGCACTATCATCCATATCATTATGAATAGTATTGAGTAGTTTTATGATTTTGATGTCAAATTTCCTTTGTTCATCATTGGTTGGCAAAACCCCTTCATCGGCAGTTTGGTCGCTTGACCTCAATGAATATATTTTTAGAATATTAGTTCTTGGCAAAGCCATTCTCCTGTTATCCAAAGTTATAATTTTAGAAACCAGATTTGGATATTTTTGTGGAAATAGAGCTGTCATATCTCCGCCGTTAGAATGTCCGATGAGGGTAATTTGTTTAAGATCTAAATCAGACTTTATTTTTTGTAAATATTTAATTACGAACAAAATATTATCCGCCCCTCTATTCCAAAATGGTTTTCTCACAATCTGCGGAATGCCCGATACTGGAATTAAACTATCAGTAGGCAATTCATGCTGAATACTCACTACATAATACCCTTCATTTGCCAAGTTTTCAGTTAAATATGAATACGCCAAGTAATCTCCTCCTTTATTTTGCCCATAACCATGACTCACGATAACAACTTGTTTATTTGCCGCAGTTTTTGGTGAATAAATTGCTATCGGAATCACTCGATTTCTGGATCTGTCAAAAAGTTGTAAGGTGTCTAATTTGAAATTTACTTTTTTGACTTCAGCCCGAACGGTTTGAATATTTTTGTTAGAAAAACAACTCGTTAGCAATC
>JAYVNT010000138.1:0-7088 GCA_043758285.1 Flavobacterium sp. | reverse complement strand
TAAAACTAAAGGAAGCAGAATTGCAAAGGATTCTTTATGATTTAATAAAGGTTCTGTAGTTGGCTTTGCAACCTAATCTAACCTATCTGTTGGCAACCGTATTATAGTTTTATATTTTACAACTCCTGTTCCAACGCTGTCTTATGATGATACAGTACTATCTTATGATGTTCCAGTGCTGCTTTTTGATATTCCAGTGTTATGTTGTAATGAAATTGGAAAGAATTTTGTGTAAACTCCTTTTCTAATAAATTATTTAAAAATGTTCATTTCTTCATTATAAACAGGACTTTGTATGTTTAGAAAATTTAAAACACTGTGAAACACATGATTTTGAGTCACCATTTTATTAGGTTTTAACTCTTTTGAACTATTATCAGATACCCAAACTATAAATGGAATTTCATATTGTTCCTTAGGAGCAATGCTCAAAGGCAGACCATGCATGTATAGGTTGTTTTCTCCCAAGGATTCCCCATGGTCAGAAACAAAAATCATGGCACTTTTATACGCTGTCAATTGTTTTAGATCTTCAATTATTTTAGATAAAATATAATCAGTATAAACAATAGTATTGTCATAGGCATTGATGAGTTCTGTGTGGCTACAATTTCCTAATTCAACACTATTACAAACGGGTTTAAAAGTCTCAAATTGGGTTGGGTACTTCTTGCTATACGTTGGCCCATGACTGATGCTGGTGTGAAGTATTATCAATATTTTATTTTTCTTGCTGGCTAAAATTTGCTCTTTTAGTCCCGCCAAAAGAATTTCATCATAGTTGCATCCTTCGCCTTTACAATCTTTTATCAAAACATTACTTTTTTGATAATTTTTTATGTGTACTGGCGGCTCTCCCCAGTTTGTGGTTCTCCAAACTACATCTACATTATTTCTATATAAATAATTGGGCAAAATTTCATATAAATCATCTGTGTTTTTATGTTCCAAGATACATTTTACCCCAGCAGTGGTATAAGTTGCTCCTGAGTTTGCATTGAAATGAAATACACTTGGTATTTTTGAAAGTAACGGATTGGTGTTTTTATTGTATCCGTACAATGAGAAATTTTTGCTTCTTGCCGACTCTCCGATTACTAGTACCACAACAGATTTAACATTGTCTTTGATGGTAGCATTAGGCAGTAAAATTTCTTTTTCATTTTTTTGGCTTTTATGTACATAAAAAAGAGAAATATTTACTGAGTAACACCATGGCATCGCAAGTCCTCCTAATGTTTTTGAATTTTTATCAATCCACAACACATTACTTGCATTGCCAATTACTAGACCTAAAATGAATAATAATGTTAAGGATGTAATAATTAAAAATTTCTTTATTGTTACAGTTATTATTTTAACTTTATAGATATAAATGCTAGGAAGGACTCCAAATAGAATTATATACACAATCAATTTTATGGAAAAAAAACTGCTAGACTCGGCATAATCGGTATTAAGGACATTGCCAATCATACTTTCGTCAATAATAACACCATAGGTATTTACAAAATAAACTGCAATTGAATTAATGATGAAAAATAAAATCAATAAAAATTTTCCAACAACACGCGACAGAGAAAAGAGCAAGAAAAATACAAAAGCATTTAAAACCAACATTAGAATTATCAAACTAATGATAATAACAATTCCGTTTACACTTTTACAATCAATATTATTTACAACAAATTTAAAAAAAGGTAGATGAAAGAATAAAAAATTAAGACAACTCATTAACAAAACAAAATGAGTAATTTTTATATTATTTTTTAACGTAAACATAAATGATTTTATAAAGTGAAACAAATAAACTAATTAATGCCAAATAATACACTACCAAATTTTCATTAATTATTTTGTTGATTAATGAAATAGCCGCAATGAGCATCAATAAAATAAAAATTGAATAATATTTTTTATTATTAATCCAAGACCAAATTTTATATCTACGACTGATAAAAATACCTAAAAGTCCCGAGAGATATCCTATAATACTCCCTATAATAACATCAAGTGGATGATGTGCACCTACACCAACTCTGGTAAACACAATAATTAATCCGATACTGATTATTGAAAAAATCCATAAAATTTTATTTTTCAACAGTTTAGGCATAAATGCAAACAACAAAACGCTAAGTGTTGTAAAAACTGTAATGGAATGTCCAGACGGTAAACTGGCATGACCAACAGCTGTTTTTCCGATGATAATAAAAGTAGTATTATCAAATATTGTAGCAGGTCTTGGGACTAAAAATATATTTTTTAACACAGTAGAAAACAAAAGCGAAACTAACGAAGCTGACAATAATGCCTCCCACATTTTCGGAGCATATAGTATGAAAATAGTTAAAAACGACAATAAAATTGAAGCATCACCTATTTGGGTAAGATTGTATTCAATAGTTGGATACTGTCCTAAATGGTGATTAATAAAAAAGAAAAAATCCTTTTGAATTTGTACATATTGATAAACATTCAAAGAATCTTGACTGTAGAGAAATAAACCAATTGTTATCAATAAAAATGAGGGAAAAATAAATAAAGTCAGTTTGAGTTTGGAATAATTAGTAATAACATTTTCGTTCATTATGGTTTTTTATTTGCAGATTTATTTTCTACAAATTAACTAAATTTAAACTTTGTAATTAATAGCTAACGAATAATTTATTACGAATTGCTACTTAAAATTTGATTAAAATAAAACAAAGTAGAAGTATATACTTTTAATTTTAAATTATCTTTAACATCTATAAAAACTTAATTCCCAAATGAAACATATTTTACTGGTAGAGGATGAAGAAGGAATAGTTCAATTCTTGAAACAAGGATTAGAAGAGGAAAATTACCAAGTAACTGCTGCCTCAAATGGTTTAGAAGGACTAACACTCTTTAAAAACCAAAAGTTTGACTTAGTACTCCTTGATTGGATGCTGCCTAAAATGACGGGATTAGAAGTTTGTCAAAAGATTAGAGAAACCAATTCCAAAACTCCAATCATATTTCTAACCGCCAAAGACACCGTTCAAGAAACTGTAGAAGGGTTAAAAACTGGCGCCAACGATTATATCAAAAAACCATTCAGCTTTGACGAACTAGTAGAACGTATTAAAGTACAACTTAGAGATAAAAACGAGCAAGAAATTTTAACGTTAGGCCCAATAGAAATCAACCTACAAAGACATCAAGTTACCGTTGACAAAAGGGAAGTTTCGTTAACCCAAAAAGAATTCGATTTATTATGCTATTTGGTTAAAAACAAAGGAAATGTTTGTTCTAGAACTCAAATAATTCAAGACGTTTGGGACATTCATTTTGAATATGACACCGGTGTTATTGATGTATTTATGAATGCCATCCGAAAAAAATTAAACCTCAAAGTCGAAGAAGATTATATCAAAACCATACGTGGCGTAGGTTATATTGCTAATGATTAACCAATAAAATGCAACAACTTTCTTTTAAAAACAGAATTGCTTCCAACTATTTAATAAGCACAGCATTATTAATTTTTGTGGTCTTTTTTGTTATCTATTATATCGTACGATTTAGTGTTTATATCAAAGTCAACAACGACATCAAAATCGAGGTTGCCAAACACATAAAAGAAATAGAAGTCAAAGAAAATTGTGTTTTGCTCATCCGAGAAAAACAATGGAAAAAGATACAATTCAACAAAGTCGATATCAGTCCCGCGTTCATACAATTTGTTGACGAGTTGGGTGCTTTAGTTGATAAATCGCCCAACCTAAAGCAGAAAAAACTAAACTATTATCCCGAAGCCATCAATAATGTTTTGTTTGATGCAAAGCTAGAAAAAACTTCCGTTAGACAGATACAAGTTCCTTTATATCAGAACACTAAAATAATAGGATTTATGATCATTGCAATGTCGTTAGAAGACTCAGCAATGGTTTTAAACAATCTGTTTGTGATATTAGTTGTTGCCTATCCTTTAATCCTTTTAGTACTGTTTCTCATCGCTCGATTGATTGCCGGCAGAAGCATAAAACCCATAAGTGCAATAATTCAAACTTCCAATATTATAACCAAAGACAATTTGAAATCCAGAATTCCTTTGCCAATCAACAAAGACGAATTGCATTTGCTTTCAAAAACGATTAACAATTTATTAGACAGAGTAGAAAACGCCATCGAACGCGAAAAACAATTCACATCTGATGCATCGCATGAACTCCGAACACCACTAGCGGTTATAAAAGGAACTTTGGAAGTATTAGTAAGAAAACCAAGAAACCAAGAAGAATATAAAGAGAAAATTGATTTTTGTATCAACGAGGTCAATAGATTGAACAATCTGGTAGATGAGTTGCTTTTATTGGCTCGATTTGAAGATCAAAAGCAATCTTTGAAGCTTGAACGAGTTTCTCTAAATGCAATTTTCCTTGATATTATTTCAAGAAATGCAACAATGATAAGCGAGAAGAAACTAAAATGCGAAGCCCTGTTTTCAAAAGATTTTTATGTCCAGACTGACTCCTATTTGTTTTCCATTGTAGTCAATAATATTCTGACCAATGCCATCAAATATTCAAAAAACAATAGTAAAATACACTTTGGCATTCAAGAAATTGACCATAAAATATTGTGTACTGTTGCCGATAACGGAATTGGAATTGCTTCTGAAGATTTAGAAAAAATATTTGATCAATTCTATCGTTCCAAATCCAATCAACATCCAGAAATCAAAGGTACAGGATTAGGATTATCCATCGTAAAAAGATTGTGCGTCTTGCTCCAAATTGATTTGCAAATTGAAAGCAAAGAAAACGTGGGAACAAAAGTGATACTAACTTTTGCTGAATAAAAAAGACGAATTAATACCACTTGGAAATAAATTTTTCTCAAAAAATTGACTTTTAATAACCATATCTTCAATAACAAATCTATTCAATTTTAATTTCCATATATTTTAACAAAAGGTTTTGTTATAAAAAACCAATAAGGTATTTTTACGTTCAATAAATTTTAGCATAGCATAAACACAATGAGCAAAGAACGAGATAACGTGGTGGACGATTTAGAAATTAAAAATATCATTGAACCCCAACTCAATATAATCTTAACCACGGACGAAGATGATGAACGAAAGGTATATATTTCAGGCAATTTCAACAACTGGGTAACCCAAGATAAGAAATTCGAAATGGAAAGAGTGGGACAGGGTTTGTATCACTTCAAGTTTGAGCATGATTTTGTGTATCCGGATGAAATGCTTTATAAATTCACACGTGGCGATTGGAGTGAAGTTGAGATTGATAAATACGGTAATCGTACCGAAAATCGTTCCTGCAAGAAACACAATGGCGTTCATAAAGAACATGTAGCGAAGTGGCGACACAATTGGCTACCTTTTAAATCTAAATTTCTTCCAAAAGTCCATCTAATTTCAGAAGAATTTGAAATCCCACAGTTGAATAAAACCCGCAGAGTTTGGGCGTTGTTACCATATGATTATGAAAAGTCAACCGAAAGTTATCCTGTTTTATATCTTCAAGACGCACAAAATTTATTCAACGAAAAAGCCAAATATGGCAATTGGGAAATAGATAAAAAACTAGCCGTAATGGCAGAATACAATATTGGAAAAATCATTGTAGTTGCTGTAGAACATGCCGAAAAAGAGCGCATCAAAGAATATAATGTGGGCACAACCGTTCTCGGAAACGGACAAGGAAAAAAATACATTCGCTTTCTAACCGAAACACTAAAACCTTTTATCGACAGCAACTTTAGAACCAAAATCGATAGAGAACATACCGGAATTGGAGGAAGTTCTATGGGTGGATTAGTCAGTATTTTTTCCGGAATAATGTATCCTGAAGTCTTTGGGAAACTGATGATATTTTCGCCATCGCTTTGGGTAGTCCCAAAAATCAAGTTGTCATTCCTCGATATGGACGAACCACAAGATACACGAATTTATCTCTATGCTGGTGGCGATGAAAGTGCCACCATGATTGATCATTCCAAGAATTTCAAGAAAAGATTACTCAAAAAAGAAGGTTACACCGATATAATGAAAGTGCGATTAAGCATCAATCAAGAAGGCAAACACAACGAACGTTATTGGAGCGACGAATTTCCAAAAGCCATCGAGTGGTTGTACTTCAGTGATAAAAATGAATAGAAATAAAACTTTGTGAACTTCGTGCTGTCATCCTGAGCTTGTCGAAGGACTTAGTACACTTAGTGGTTAAATAAAACTACAATGAAAATTAAAAAAATACAAAACCTCGATAATTTCACTGGAACTATTTTAATCCCAGTTTTTGAAACCACTGCCAAAAGCATAGTTCCCATAGAATATCACGGCGTAACCGTATATTCGCAAGTGTTCTACGGAAAAAAAGACACACATTATCTAGTCGAGAAATACGATTGCACACATGTATTTATCGGACTTGGAAAAGAACTCGATTATAAATCATTAAAGACTATTTTCAGACGAATTGCTTCCAAACAAAAAGAAGTTTTTGGTGTAAATGCAACTTTGATTATTCCCGATAATTTCAACGCAAATCAAGTGGAAGCTGTTGTTTCTGGTTTACAATTAGGAACCTATGATTTAGGACATTACAAAAAAACAGAAGCCCATCCATTTTTGAAAACCGATTTTGAATTGAATTATATTGCCATTGCTGATTTTGATGACGCTGCCAATAAAGGAATTAAAATTGCCAACGCACAACTCGAAACTTTCACTTTAGTTGATTTGCCACCAAACAAAATCACACCAAAATACTTAGCCAATTGGGCTACCGAAACAGGTAAAAAATATGGCTTTGAGGTTACCGTTTTCGGAAAAGAAAAAGTCACCGAAATCGGCTTACATTCGTTCCTTTCCGTCGGAAAAGGAAGCGCGCAAGAACCACAATTCATCATCATGGAGTACAAACCCGCTGACGCAAAAAAACACATTGGCTTGGTCGGCAAAGGAATTACGTTTGATACGGGCGGTCTGAATATCAAAACTGCGGGAATGGTGCAAATGAAATGCGATATGGCTGGCGGCGCAGCAGTTCTTGGTGCCATGCAATTGATTGCCGATTTGAAATTACCAATTC
>JAYVNT010000137.1:0-2233 GCA_043758285.1 Flavobacterium sp. | reverse complement strand
AAATTATTAATGTTACAAAAAAACAAAAGAAAATTGGTGTTGTGATTGGAGGTCCACCTTGCCAAGGCTTTTCAAATGCAGGTTGGAGAAATCCTGATGATAAAAGAAATCAATTATTCAAAGAGTTTGTTCATGTTGTTAATGAAATTCGACCTGAAATATTTGTAATGGAAAATGTTCCAGGCATTTTAACTATGAGAAAAGGCGAAGCAATAAAAGAAATCATTGCTTCATTCGAAGAAATCGGCTATTATGTAAATACACCGTTTAAATTGAGTGCCGAAAACTTCGGAGTTCCCCAAAAAAGAAAAAGAGTTGTTATTGTTGGTTCGCTTAAAAAAGAAAAAATTAATCCTCCTAAAATTTTATTTTCAGCTACAGATGAAAATCTACCAAAGCCTATTACTGTGAAACAAGCTATTGGTGGTTTACCAGTTTTAGAAACGGGCTCAGGTGCCTTTGAAATGACTTGTAACTACAAGGCTACATCGGCATACGAAAAACTAATGCTTGGAGAAATTGACTTTGCAACATTTTATGAAAGTTGTTTACAAAAACTACCAGTTGTTAGCAGCTAAATCTGCCAGTTTCTTGAATACGTTTTCTAATTGAGTTTTTGCTTCTTTGTTCTTTTTAGACTTTAGCAATACAAATAGTTTTTCTAATTTAACATCAACTTCCTTGTGGCTCCAAAGGTTTGTTTTTCTGTTTTCAATTGTTTTATACTCTTGTAATTTGTCAAATGCAACTCGATAATAACGCTTTATATTGTTCTGCTGATTTTTACCGATAAGCTTCTTTGAGTTCACTTTTTTGTATTGCCCAGTTTCTGGATTGAAACCCTCGAATTTGTAATCAAAAAATGAATATTCAGGATTTAGAAATTGCTCAAGAAATACGCCATAACCTTTCTCATCTATCATCGATAAAACGATAAGAACATGATGTAAATTCTTTCTCATTAAATCACTCAACTTTACAGCATCTTTATCATTTTTAACATTACTTTTAAGTTTGTCCCAAATGAATTTAGCATGCCATGAAACTACTTGTTCAGTTTTTTCATCAGTTAATAAAACTTCAACATCATTTAAACTCATGCGATTATTTTTCGCTGAGTTTTCCGCTTTAGTAAGTGGATGAAACTTAGGGCGATGACAAAATCCAAGTGAAATTGGCCCAATATGGTCGGCACTAATTCCATTTTTTCGGAACAATGACATTAAACGGTCAGCCATTTTCCAATCTCCATCAGCCCAATTTTCATACACTCGTCTATCTTGACCGTAGCGTTGAAGATTTGTTTTGTGCCTTCCCTTATCGCTTTCATGACGACAGCAAGCCCCATCTGAATGGTAGCCATCAAATCTATCAGGGGAATTGCTCATTGCTCCCGGAGATAGAGAGCCTTTTGTACCACTATAAACAAGTGTATTCTTTATATAATCTATTAACCCACTTTTTGTAAATTGTGCTGCTGCTTTTATTTTGAAAATACGTTTAAATTTATCTATATCACTCGGAACATTTATAAGTTCGTCAATTAGTTCATAAATTCCTTTTGAAAAGGGGGTTACATTAATATTAAATTCTTTTTTTATTGCAAGTATTGTTCTTCGATTCGGATAAACGTATTCAAGACTTAGTTCTTTCCCACATATTTGACAAGTATGTTTTTTTGTTGGATGTATTTTAAGAGCAACTTTAGCGTAGCAACCTGCTTCAATTTTAATTTCGTTCTTTTTGCATTGTTCATCCCACCATATCCTTCTTTCTTGTCCCTTTTCCGACTTGCCCGCAATAACCCATTTAACACGTCCGTCAGAACCCCTTTCAAAAAACAGACCCTTATAATTAGGATGCGATACAATAAACTCTGTATACTTTATGAAATCAGGATGCCATTGCCTTTTATTATCGGCAGTTTCTATTAATTCTTTCATTTTTTGTTTATTTAATTTGGGCTTATTCATCAAACAGAACTGAAATTTTAATTTTGAGAGCTTTTGCAATTTTCTCAATAACCGTGATTGATACATTCCTTTCGCCCTTTTCAATGCTTGGAATATATGTTCTATCAAGGTCTGCCATCAAAGCAAGTGCTTCTTGAGACAAACCCTTTTCAAGTCGAAACTTTTTGACTTGCTTGCCAAATTTTTTCTTTATATCCATCATGCAAAGGTTGCAATATGTAGACAACTATACAACGGACAACTGTCTACAACAAAAATGT
>JAYVNT010000136.1:0-2237 GCA_043758285.1 Flavobacterium sp. | reverse complement strand
TAACCGTTTCCTTGTAATTCAATAACAGGTACATTTTTGGGAGTACCGATTTTGACTGCGGGTTGTTGTGAATATGAATTACACCATACTGTTAACAGGAAAGCGGCAAAAAAATATCTTTTTAAATGTTTCATATTAATTTTTATTTTTTTAAAGTTTAAGGTCGTTCGTAAAGTAGCACACAACGTTAGGGCTTTGCGATGTTGGGGGATTTGAAAAACGTCAAGCCTAGAACCGCTGCCGATTGAAAAAAAATGTACAAGATAACAACCAAAAGCCCACCGATGCTTGTCCTGCCCGAACAACTGCTGCCATGTTGCTAATGATGAAGTTACGACGTCCTGCCCCAATATTGCAAAACTATGTTGGCAGATGGCATTCTACTTTACGATTAAAGATAAATTACCATTCTGCATATTTTTTGCATTTTCAGGTGGCGATTGCCAAGTTTCTGTGTTGACTACAAACTTAAATTCGTAGTATTTTTCTTTAAGGCTTGAACTTGGAAGCCTTAACTCATAATGCTTGTCCTTTGTGTTAGACATTTTATAATTTAAGTCTTTGGGATTCCAACCATTAAAACTACCTGCAACAGTAATTAATTCAACTTGGGTTTTATCAATACTTTTTGGCAAATCAAACTGAAAAACAATTTGGTCTTTTTCAAGTTTGTAACCATATTGAACAAGTTTTAATCCTTTATTAGCCTTTGCAACTTTTGTAAATTTAAAATCTTTGATAAACTGAATGTCTTTTTTGGGAATGTAACCTGATTTTAATAAAAAAGCCCTTGCTTTTTCATCTGTACTCACATCCATTTCAATAATGTCTTTAATAGCTTGTTTTTTATCAATAGAATTGTCGTAATAGGCTTTACAAATTTTGAACCCTATAAAGTATCCTAAATATTTCATTTGTGTGCCATTCAAATTTCGACCTTTATTACCATAAAGCCAATCAAAAAAAATTCCTTTTTCGTTTGATTGAATATATTTTTTGAATTCCTTCCAAACGTCCTTTTCATTTTTATTTCCAAAATCAATATAGCCATTCGGAAAAGTTTCACTCAAGTTTTTTTGGTTAATAACTTCTGCAATGAAATCACAAGCACCTTCATTTAAGCAATGTGCCAACAGGGCATCATTTGACCTATTTTGTAGCGTATGCACAAATTCATGAATAACAACATATACCGCCCAATCCGATTTTTCGTTAGCATATAATTCGCTACCTACGAAAACATTATTATCTACTGGTCTTCCGCCAAACATTCCCAAGCCAATAAAGAAATAAACATTTCCATCTTTGAAATAGGGATATTGGTCTTTAAAAAACTTAAATTTTAAATCTAATATTTTTGCTTGTGAAGGAAGGTTTTCAAAATAGGGTCTTATTCTTAATAGATTTTCTTTTGCATTTATAATCAAGTCTGCCCAATGCTTGGCTGTTGCTATTTTACCTCCATCTACTGAATTGTTAATTGCATACTTTATCCCTAAGCTACCTTTGTCTAAATATATTTTTTGTACAAATTCAATTTGTTTTTCCTTGTCTTTTGTCGTTTGAATACTATCAAAAGCTTGAAAGAAATTGTCAATATCTCCTGTGTGAACGATTGTCTGTGCTTTAAGGTAAGTGACAAAAAGAAGAGTAATAAGTGTTGTAATATGTAGTTTTTTCATTTTTTCACAGTGTCTGTTTATGCTTTCTGCCAACGATCGAGGCTTGGCGATGTGGCGGTATTTGAAAATCGTCAGCCCGTAACCTAAGCAAAATTTATAAATAAAAGTTCATTGTTTATTCTATTGCCCGGTGTTATTCGTCCGCTGGAGCCAAAGCCGAATAGCAAACAAAAAGCTGAGAATATATTCGTCGCCCCGCCATATTGCCAAACCGCCTGTTAGCGGTATACCCTTCTGTCACTCACAAATTATTATGTTTGTTATCGCTATTAAATTCTGTCTTGCTTCTTTCTTCTACTGAAGTTTTTTGTCATTTACAATTGGTCGCATTTGGATAGCTTTTATAAATTCTTTCGAGTTTGAAACCCATCCAAATAATGTTTGAATTGTCAAAAGAGAAGCTTCATGATTACTCCTTGGGAAATTATATCCAATCGGTTCTGCTGTACAGTCTTCTAGGACGATGGGTAAATAATCTCTAAACATTGCATCTCTAACTGTTGATTCTACACATATACTTGTAGTGCATCCAATGATAATGAGATTTTTTTTGTG
>JAYVNT010000135.1:0-7117 GCA_043758285.1 Flavobacterium sp. | reverse complement strand
TGTACTTTTGCGCTCCCTTAATTGGGAATGGAATGTTTAATTAAAAAAATATTATGGACGCATTAAGCTACAAGACACAATCTGCAAGCAAAGCCACTATTACTAAAGAGTGGATCATTGTAGATGCTGATGGTCATAACTTAGGTCGTTTTGCTTCAAAAGTCGCGATGCTTTTAAGAGGTAAATACAAGCCAAGTTATACACCTCACGTCGACTGTGGAGATAACGTTATTGTTATCAACGCAGAGAAAATCAACCTTACAGGTAACAAACTTGACGAGAAAACGTACATCCGTCACACAGGTTATCCAGGAGGACAAAGAAGTTTGACTGCTAAAGTTTTGCAACAAAAAAACCCTGCATTACTAGTAGAAAAAGCGGTAAAAGGAATGTTACCTAAAAACAAAATAGGTGCTGAACTTTTTAGAAATTTAAATGTTGTTGTAGGTACTGAGCACAAACAAGGCGCTCAAAAACCTAGAACAGTTAACCTTAACGATCTTAAATAATGGGAGTTATTCACAAAATCGGTAGAAGAAAATGTGCGGTAGCACGTGTTTATGTTTCTGAAGGAACAGGAATTATTACCGTAAACAAAAGAGAATTTAACAACTACTTCCCAACAGCTACGTTACAGTACAAAGTAATGCAACCAATGTCTATGACAGAAAATGCAACTAACTTTGATGTAAAAGTAAATGTTCATGGTGGTGGTTCAACAGGTCAAGCAGAAGCTGTGAGAATGGCACTTGCAAGAGCCATGTGTGAAGTGGAAGCTGATAACAGAGCTATCCTAAAACCAGAAGGATTACTAACCAGAGATCCAAGAATGGTAGAACGTAAAAAATTCGGTCAGAAAAAAGCACGTAAGAGATTCCAATTCTCGAAACGTTAATATTTTCAGATTATTATTTTACAAATTAAAATTGAATTTAAAACAAGTTGTCGATATTCCTTTGAAAAGGGAATTAGTTTAGCATCTAAATGGGTTCAGAGTTTAAAAAGTTTAAAAGTTTAAAAAGTTTATTAAAATAAACCTATTAAATCTCATAAACATTATAACCTAAAAAACGCATTGCTAATCACGGAACGTAAACTATTACACAATGACAAACAAAGTAGAAGTTAAAGATTTATTAGAAGCAGGTGTTCACTTTGGACACATGACTCGTAAGTGGGATCCAAATATGGCTCCTTACATTTATATGGAACGTAATGGAATTCACATTATCAATCTATATAAAACTGCTGCAAAAATTGAAGAGGCAAACGAAGCCATGAAAAAAATTGCAGCATCAGGTAGAAAAATATTATTTGTTGCTACCAAAAAACAAGCAAAAGACATTGTAGCTGAAAAAGCATTAGCATGTAACATGCCTTACATCACTGAAAGATGGCCAGGTGGAATGCTAACTAACTTCGTAACTATCCGTAAAGCTGTTAAAAAAATGGCTACTATTGATAAAATGAAGAAAGACGGAACTTTTATGACTTTGTCTAAAAAAGAACGTCTTCAAGTAGATCGTCTTCGTGCTAAATTAGAGAAAAACTTAGGTTCAATCTCAGATATGTCTAGACTTCCAGCTGCATTATTTGTAGTGGATATCAAAGCAGAACACATCGCAATAAAAGAAGCACAAAAATTAAACATTCCAGTTTTTGCAATGGTTGATACTAACTCTGATCCACGTGAAGTAGATTATGTTATTCCATCCAATGATGATGCTTCTAAATCAATTGATAAAATTTTATCTTTAGTAACTGCTGCCGTTATTGACGGATTGGCTAACAGAACTTCTGACAAAGAAGGTGATGAAGCTACAGAAGTTACTACTGTTGAAGAAGTAACCGCTGCTGAAGTAGTAGCTGAAGCTGCTGTTGAAGAAGCTCCAGTTGCTGAAGTAGTTGAAGAAACTCCAGTTGTTGAAGCTGTTGCCGAAGTTTCTGAAGTGGAAACTCCAGCTGCTGAAGTAGAAGCTGCTCCAGAAGTGGAAGCTGAAACTAAATCTGAAGAATAAAACAAAATAATTACGGATTACGGATTATGAATTACAGATTATTATAGTCGTAATTTTCAAATTTGTAATTCGTAATTTACTTTTAAAACGATTTTTAAATTTAAAATAAAAAATAGTATGTCAACAATCACAATTACTGCTGCAGACGTAAATAAATTAAGAACCATTACTGGTGCAGGAATGATGGACTGCAAAAAGGCCTTAGTAGAATCGGATGGCGATTTTGATTTAGCAATTGAAAACCTTAGAAAAAAAGGTCAAAAAGTAGCTGCTAATCGTTCGGATAGAGAGTCTACTGAAGGTGCTGCGATTGCAGTTGTAAATGCAGACAAGACCTCGGGTGTTGTTATTACCTTAAACTGCGAAACTGACTTCGTTGGAAAAAATGAAGGGTTCGTAAAACTAGCTACTGAGTTAGCTACTTTGGCATTGAACTTTGATACAAAAGATGCGTTCTTAGCGGCAGATTTCAACGGAATTACCATTGCCGAAAAATTAATTGAACAAACGGGTGTTATTGGAGAAAAAATTGAAATCGCTTCTTTCGAAAGATTGTCTGGTGCTTTTGTTGGTTCTTACATCCATGCTGGAAACAAGATTGCTACTTTGGTAGCACTTTCTGCTAACGTTGCTGGTGCTGATGAAGCGTCAAGAAACGTGGCGATGCAAGCGGCTGCTATGAACCCAATAGCTTTGAACGAATCGGGTGTTGATGCTGCCATTGTTGAAAAAGAAATTGAAATTGCTAAGGACTTGCTTCGTCAAGAAGGGAAAGCGGAAGCGATGATTGAAAATATTGCTAAAGGAAAACTTGGTCGTTTCTTTAAAGATAACACCTTGGTAAACCAAGATTATATTAAAGATGGTGCGATGAGCGTTGCTACTTATGTTAGAAGCGTTGATGCTGACTTGAGCGTAACTGGTTTTAAAAGAGTTGCTTTAGGATAATTTTTTAATTAAAAATTACGAATTACGAATTACGAAATAGTAAAACCTCGTTTCTTTTAGATTGCCTCCAAAAGTTTAGACAAATTTATAATTAATTTTAATAATAATGAGCTCGATATTTAATCGAGCTCATTTTGTTTAAATTAGATTTGATTCTTTCGTTATTATAATAATTTATATATTCTTTTATTTCTTGTTTTAATTGTTCTATTGATTTAAATTTTTGTGTGTAAAAAATTTTAGATTGTAATATCCCAAAGAAGTTTTCAATAATAGCATTATCTAAACAATTTCCTTTTCTTGACATACTTTGTATGATTCCATTTTCTTTTAATAAATGTTGTTAATGGCACATTTGATATTGCCAACCTTAGTCAGAATGAAGCATTAAATTAGTGTTATTTTAAATGCTTTTTTAGCATCATAACCATTTATTAAATATTGGTCTCTTTGTTAATTCATAGCTGATTATCTCTTGATTGATCAAGTCTATTATTATTCAACTTATTTTCAAATACATTAACCTCTGTTACACCAGTTGCCAATTTTTGAGACGGAGCTATAGCTTTAAAATTTCGCTGTAAAAGGTTTGGAGTAATTTTGCCATTTTCGCCTTTATAACATTTGTATTTTTTTACTCTAATACTGATTTTTCCTTTTTAATAACCCAATTTTAGGATATATTTTATAAAAGCAACTCACTTGCGAATATTAGATCCGTCAATTTCTTTTAACTTTGATATGTATCCAAATGAATAATGATTCTTTAAAAATAATTCTACATATTCCAGTTTGAATGCATAATCCTACTTAACTTTTCTTTCCATAAAAAATTCCCAAATAGTGTCTAACTTTTTTAGGGCAAGTTCAGTATTTTGCCATAAATTCTTCGGCTTTTTCGACCATGTTGTAACTTCCGCAGAAGAAAGGAACACGTTGATGGAGTTCTGATGGCTGAATTTCCATTATTCTTCCAAAACCATCCGAAGCTTTTCCGCCAGCTTGTTCCGCTATAAACGCCATTGGGTTACATTCGTATAATAAGCGAAGTTTTCCTTTTGGTGCTTTGGAACTTGTTGGATAAATATAAATTCCACCTTTAATCATATTTCTATGAATATCTGAAACTAAACTTCCAATATAACGAGAAGTGTATGGTCTGTCATTTTCTTCCAACTGGCAATATTTAATATAATCTTTCACACCTTGAGGAAAATGGACATAATTTCCTTCGTTAATAGAATAAATAGTGCCGTCTTTTGAAAATTGCATATTCGGGTGCGACAAATAGAAAGTTCCAATTGCTGGATTAAGAGTAAAACCATTTACACCATGACCAGTTGTATAAACTAGCATAGTTGAGGTTCCGTAAATGACATAACCAGCTGCAACTTGTTCCGTACCCGGTTGTAAAAAATCGTCTATTGTTACAGGCGTTCCAATAGGTGTTATTCTTCTATAGACCGAAAAAATAGTTCCGACCGAAACATTTACATCTATGTTTGACGAACCATCTAAAGGATCCATCAAGACTACATATTTATTATTATGCCCGCTGTCTAATCCTTTTACGGTAATGAAATCATCATTTTCTTCGGATGCAATTCCGCAAACAATTTCACGATTGATTAAGGTTTGGATAAAAACCTCATTGGCATAAACATCAAGTTTTTGCTGGTCTTCGCCTTGAATATTTTGCTCGCCAGCTGCCCCTACAATATCAACTAAACCCGCTTTGTTTACTTTGTAGTTTACAACTTTGGCAGCAAGCCGTATAGCGTTAATAATTTTAGATAATTCGCCCGAAGAATATTGATGTGCTTTTTGATTTTCAATGATGAATTCACCTAAGGTTCTGTTGCGTTCTTCCATTACGAAATCGTTGTAGTTATTCGTGCAAATATCGATAAATTTGGGAAAGAAAAAATCTATTTCGCAAAGAAATTAATAATTGTATTTTTGTTAAAAATTTGACCCAAATGAATATCCGAAAAGGAGAAAAAAAAGACATGGAAGCCATTCTTGAACTCATTCAAGAATTAGCCACTTTTGAAAAAGAACCCGATGCTGTTGTGGTAACAGTTGCCAATTTAGAGCGTGATGGATTTGGTTTAACTCCTTTATTTCATACATTCATAGCTGAAGTAAATGGAGAAATTGTAGGTATGGCATTATATTATTACCGCTATTCAACATGGAAAGGTAAAACCATTCACTTAGAAGATTTGATTGTCAAAGAAAAAATGAGAGGTTCAGGTTTGGGTTTTGCGTTGTATTCAAAAATTATAGAGCAAGGCAAACTTGATGAGGTTCGTAGAATTGAATGGAATGTTTTAGATTGGAATAAACCAGCTATAGATTTTTACATCAAATCAGGCGCAAGAATATTAGACGATTGGCGCGTTGCGCAAATGGATGAATGCGGAATAAATGAATTTTTAAGTAAGTTATAATGAGAATATTCAAATTTGGTGGTGCATCAGTTAAAGATGCCAATGGTATAAAAAATGTATTCAATGTTTTAAAGCAGGTTGGTCACGAAGACACACTTTTGGTAATTTCAGCAATGGGAAAAACCACAAACGCATTGGAAATAGTAATCAAAAATTATTTTGATAAATCAGGGGAACTAAATTCTTCTTTACAGGATGTCCGCAAATATCACAACCAAATTTTATTGGATTTGTTTGATAATGAAGAGCATGATGTTTTTTTTGTAGTGAATAACCATTTTGCTGATTTGGAATACTTTTTACGAAGTAATAAATCACCAAATTATAATTTTGTGTATGACCAAATTGTAAGTTACGGAGAAATTGTTTCGACTACAATTGTCAGCCATTATTTCAATCATGCAGGAATGAAAAACAATTGGATAGATGTTCGAAATTTCGTCAAAACCGATAATAATTACCGAGATGCTGATATTGATTGGAAAAAAACACAGCAGTTTGTCTCAAAAGGAATCAAGAAAAAAGCACTTAACATTACCCAAGGATTTTTAGGTTCGGATGAAAATAATTTCACCACAACACTTGGTCGTGAAGGTTCCGATTATACGGCAGCGATTTTTGCATACTGTTTAAATGCCGAAAGCGTAACGATTTGGAAAGACGTCCCGGGCGTTTTAAATGCTGATCCGCGCTATTTTGAAAATGCAGTTTTGCTGAACCAAATTTCTTATCGCGAAGCAATTGAGTTGGCGTTTTACGGCGCATCTGTAATTCACCCAAAGACTTTACAGCCGTTACAGAAAAAGGAAATCCCACTATTTGTAAAATCGTTTATCAATCCATTATTGCCAGGAACAAGCGTCTCAAAAGGGGAAGATTTGGAACCAAAGACACCATGTTTTATTGTAAAACGAGAGCAATTGTTGATTTCGCTTTCGTCTATCGATTTCGCTTTCATAATGGAAGAAAACATCAGTGAAATTTTTGCTTTATTTCATCAGTTTAAAATTAAGGTGAGTTTAATTCAAAATTCGGCGATAAGTTTTTCAGTTTGTATCGAAGATAAATTTGGCAACTTTAATGCCGTAAAAAACATTTTATCTAAAAAATTCAAGGTGGCTTATAACGAAAATGTGTCTTTATTTACCATCAGACATTTTACCAAAGAAGCAGCTGAAATGGTCGAAAACGATAAAACCGTTTTGTTAAAACAAATCTCAAGAGAAACAATGCAAATTGTGACGAAAGAGTAGCTATTTATACTTATAACAGATTTTTTACGTTTATAATATGTATGCTAAAAAAACTCTTATTATTATTAGTCCTTTTTGGTTTTTCCAAGCTTTCGGCTCAGGAAATCAAATCGTTGTATCAAAATAAAAAAGTTGCAGTTTCCAATGATACCATCGAAATTGAAAAAGTAAGCATCAGCCCAAGTTTCTTCAAATTACAAACTGCCGACGGCAAAGAAATTGATACCAGTTTCTACAAAATTGACTTCAAAAAGGGAAAATTAATTTTCAAGAACGTATTTACCGCACCAGACAGTTTGACCATTCGATACTTTAAATATCCTGAGCAACTAACCAAAACCTACAGCATTTACGACCAAAACAGAGTGGTTGCCAATGATGGAAATTTATACAAAGTCAATCGTTCAATTAATAAATTTGTACCGTTTGATGGTTTGAATACTTC
>JAYVNT010000134.1:0-2242 GCA_043758285.1 Flavobacterium sp. | reverse complement strand
GACAACTAATGTGCACCAAAGCTCATAAGAATGTGAAGGCGCTCAAAGCTTTTAGCAACTTCGATGAAGCGAGAGAGTCCATACAATACTTAGTCGATGAATTTAAACTATGCCCTAAATATTGTGGGATTCATTCGTCATCGGAAGCTTGTTTTGATTATCAATTGAAAAAGTGTAACGGCGTCTGTGCGAACGAAGAGTCAATTCTAAAATATAATATTAGAGTAGAACAGGCCATTGATTATATTTGTGAAAGAGGGTCAAAGATAATTGTTGGTGACGGTCGTTCGGAAAATGAATCTTCTGTTGTGTTGATTGAAGATGGCTTTTATAAAGGTTTCGGATTCTATGAAAAAAAGAAAAGATCTATTACTTTAAGTCAAGCACGAAAGGTCGTTCAGCCATTTAAACACACAGTCAACATCCATCGTATCCTTGGAATGTTTGAATTGGAATAAACAAAACTTCAACAACTATTTTTGTTAGGTCAGAAATTAATTGTCAAATTAATAATCTTTTCATTGAAACCTTACAAAATATATGTAATCTGTTTTTTTATATTTTTCAGTTTCTCAAAAATTACGAGCAAAAAATAATAACTATAGTTTTATTTAGTTGGTCTTTTAAATTTTTGGTCGATAATCCAATTAGTCTTACACTTAAATTGAATGCAAAAAGTTTTTTGATGAAAATAAAAATAATTTTTCTGAAAGCCGCTCCCAATAGGCTTTTCAGACGGTTTTCCATTTTAGGATATAACGACGAAAGCATTTTTTGTATATTCATTTCCAAAATATAAAATGTTTTATTGCAATTTTTCAGATATTTTATCACACAATTAAAGAATTCAATCTTTTTTGTATAATTCTGTCATTGTTTGAAGGTTGATTCTTTTCTCGTAAACAAAAGATGGGTTTGTCGTTAAATTGGACAAGAAGCAAAATTACTCACACACGCTTCTCTTCCACACAATGAACAACTGGCTTAACTACACAAAGCTTATACAAATGATTTATAAGACTCCTTATCGAATAGGAGTTTTGTTCCTTTTAATTTTAGTTAATCCGTTTTTCTGTTCTGCTATCGTTACAATAACAAAAGCAACAGCAACAGGATATGATTCGACGATTACATCGAATCTGACTGCAATAACGAATACTTCTTCAGCAAGGAAAATTTCAATTTGTTCTTTGTTAAGCTTCTCATATTGTTATGTATATTTTGAGTATTTAGTACACTCGCAAAAGAGCCATTAAAACATCATGATCTCAACGATAATGGTTCATCCTCCCAGAATATATCTCTGTAAACAAGTTGATTTTAAAAATTATTTTTTCAAAAAAGGTTTTACTTTTTTTGTATTTGTTTTATTTTGTAATCTTCCCTTTCTATCCTTTTCTCAGAGCTGCGCTAACTATGCGCCCGTAACCCGAACCACAGGTATAACTTATAGTTCTATAATGTCAACAGGAAATCCTTTCTCCAGTTGGCGAAATTCTGGAGCAACTAGCTCAGATGATAATAGAAGTAATTTGACAAATATCGGATTCAATTTTTGGTATAATGGAACGAGGTATACGCAATTCTCTGTTTCCACAAACGGTTACATGGATTTTTCTTCTGCAACAAGTAATGGAACAGGCACAACAGCGTATGGATATCAAAACACACAGTTTACCGCAGCAGGAACAACACCCGGTTCAGGAGGAACTTTATTGACACTCGCCCCAATTTACGATGATATGACTACGCTAGGGGGAACAGACCCATTGGGCATCTGCATTAGATATGAACTCAACGGCACGGCTCCTAATAGAGCATTAACAGTTGAATGGACTAATATGGCTGTTTATGGGAATACTACTCCTAATCTGAATTTTCAGGTTAAAGTATATGAAACTTCAGGAGTTATTGAATTTATCTATGGGAGTATGACACAGGGAACTCCTACATGGTCATATTCCTGTGGTATCAATGTTTCGACTCTGAGCGCTACTCCAACAACCTCGCAGTTGCTCACTCAGCAAACAGCCAACACCGCCACATTTAATAATACAGTACAGAATGCTTTAGCAACAATACCTGCTACCAATACAAAATTAACATTTACTCCACCTACACCCACAGCAGCACCCACAGCACTTACATTTACAGCGGTTACTAAGACAGGAATGACATTGAACTGGACAGATAATGCAACTAATGAAGTTGGATACGTGATATATAATTCTACAGACAATAT
>JAYVNT010000133.1:0-2242 GCA_043758285.1 Flavobacterium sp. | reverse complement strand
GAACAAAAACTAACTCTCAAATGTAAAAATACAATCCACTCAGCATACGCCGCTATTGGGCTTCCCAACCAACAGCCGAAGCTATAACCGGCATACTGCCACAACATTTTAGTTAACCCAAAATATTTCAAACTTGCATACCCTGCTGATTTTATTACAGTAAAATACTTCAACACTTCGCCAGAATAAAGTTGCAGCAACCATGCTGATTTTTGGTGTGTTGCCGCAATTGATTATTTTTAATTGCGGTAATACAAGAGTTGTACTCAACCACTAACTGGCACAAAAGTTCTACTTTAACACCATGTCAAAATATATTTTAAGTCTTTTACTATTAACAATTTTGTCTTGCAGGCAAAAAAACAATTCATCACTTGAGCTTAACTTTACTTGTAAAAATCAAGACACTATTCTGGAATTAAAAGCGTTTTATTTAACAAGCCTGACAACAAAAAATAAAACGATTTTTTTCGAAAACATCAAGAGCATCACACCAAATAAATTTGTATTTAACCAGTTAGACAATGATCTTTATATTGGATTAATGCATATTGAAAAAAATGGCACAGCATATAATATTTCTCTTGATTCGATTCAAATTAAAAATGGTAAGAACATAATTGCTAAAGACATGAATTTAGGAACTATTCGGCTGTAATTGCATAATTTAACTCCGCCTTCGTTGGCAGCAATAAAAGAACAAAAACTAAGAAGCTGTTTGAGTTAATTATTTTTGATACCAGCTTTAGTTCTTTGTGGCGTCATCACTACTGTCCCGTTAACTTTCAGAATAAAATACCCTGATTACTAATCAGTTAAGTTTCTTCTTTTGTAAATAATTCTTTGATGTTACATTTTTCAAATAAGCTGATACTTAGTATTTGCAATATTTGATTAAATGACGCATCAATTTTCAAGCGCTTTTTTAAAATTGCAATTAATAAATAATCGCACACGGCAATCCATATTTGTGTTTTTACTGCATTTTCACTGTTGCCATAAAACCGTTTGATTTTAAGATTTTGTTTTATCCACTTAAAAAATAATTCTACTTTCCACCTTTCTTTATAAAGCCTTGCAATGTTTACGGCTTCAATCGTCAGATGGTTCGTTATAAATGTCAACTCTTTTTTTGTTACTGCATCTACGTACTCAATTCTCCTGAAAGCAATCGGGTATTTCCTTTTTCCATGATGCCATTTTAACTTCACAAATTCATCTTTTCTAACGCCGGTCCCCTTATTTATTTTATTAACTGCTTCTACACTGTAAGCAAGATTTTCTTTTGCTCTCATCACAAAAAAAGCTTTCTGTAATTCTATTTTATACAATCTTTTAAAATCTATGTAAGCTTTGTCTACCACGTAAAAGCAGCCACTGGTATAGATAATCTCATCCAGTAAATTTACATCCTGTGTATTACCTTCTGTTATTCGTACAAATTCAGGAATTGAACCATCGATGTTTAAAAGCACATGTACTTTTATAGCATTGGTCGTTGACCTGAATTTTGCCCACGGAAATAATGTTGCACACAAGTCGATAATTGTACTGTCAAAAGCATACACAATTGTTTCAAGCTCTTTTGCAAGATTGTTTTCTCCTTTATAAAGTGGTATCGTTTTAGTAATAAGAATTTGTGCTAAATCTGCATACATTTCCCATGACCGATTTTCATTTGCTTTGGCAAGTGTGCTTCTGGCAATTTTAGTTTTAAGACCACAGTGATATAGTTTTGATTGCATACCGCCAAGACAAAATTCTATATCTCTTAAACTTTCCCGATACGATAATTGAGCAAAACTCATTACAATAAACTGTTCCCAGCACTTAAATACTTTTACCCGGTAATTACCATTATGGGTATTGACACATTTATCAAACTCATACCGGTTGATTAAATCAAAAACTTGTGCAAGTACATAACTGCCTTGGTTCATAGTGCTAATTTGAATAGCAAAAAACCTGGTTTAAGTTCAAATCGTAAAATCAAAGAACTCCACGAAACTCCTATCTGTTCTATATTCTGTCAAAAAATGCACAACTTAACGGGACAGTAGTGTCCTGGACATGGAGTACAGTAAAATAAATTCACTCTCTCTTAGCTGGACGATGGTTCACCCCATTACTGAAGACAGCCCATTTTACAAATTTAGCAAAGATGATTTCAGCAATATCCATGGAGAGCTGCTGGTGTTTGTAAAAGCTTTTGATGATATGTTCAGCAACACGGTGGTGTCCC
>JAYVNT010000132.1:0-2243 GCA_043758285.1 Flavobacterium sp. | reverse complement strand
GGAGATGGGATAGAGAAGGTAAATTTACCGCTGTTCGTGAACCTATTAGCAATTATCGTTTATATCGCAAAGATGAAGTAGAAACTTTATTTGCTGATCTTTTTGCTCAAAATGTAAACGATGACCAAGCTAAAAATTGTGTAGAACCTGAAAATGAATATTCTGTTTTAGAATTATTTGCGGGTGCAGGAGGTTTGGCTGTAGGTATGGAACAAGCAGGATTGAAGTGTGCAGCTTTAAACGAAATTGATAAATGGGCTTGTGAAACTTTACGCAAAAATCGACCGAATTGGAAAGTATTAGAGGGTGATATAAAAGATTTTAATTTTTCAGAATATTATAACAAAATTGATGTTGTCACGGGAGGATTTCCATGCCAAGCATTCAGTTATGCAGGTAAAAAATTGGGTTTAGCGGATGCGAGAGGAACACTTTTTTATGAATTTGCCAGAGTTGTTAATGAAGTAAATCCACCTATATGTATTGGCGAAAATGTCCGTGGACTTTTAAGTCATGAAAATGGAAAGACCTTAGAGGGCATGATTTCTATCTTGGATGAAATTGGCTATAATGTTGTTCCGTTTCAAGTTTTGAAGGCTATTAACTATAAAGTACCACAAAAAAGAGAACGTTTGATTTTGGTAGGTATTAGGAAAGATATTTACGTAGATTATGAATATCCTAAACCTTACAAAAAAGTTTATAATTTGAGTGATGCTTTAAAAAAAGGGGAATTGTTTAATTGTGATGTTCCTGAATCAGTAGGAGCAAAATATCCTAAAAGTAAAGTTGATGTGTTAGATTTAGTACCTCCAAAAGGATATTGGCGTGATTTACCTCTGGATATTCAAAAAGAGTTTATGGGAGGAAGTTTTTATTTAGGCGGAGGAAAAACAGGCATGGCTCGTAGAATTGGTTGGGACGAACCTTGTCTAACACTTACTTGTAGCCCCGCACAAAAGCAAACAGAAAGGTGTCATCCAGAGGAAACAAGACCTTTTACTGTTCGTGAATATGCTCGTATTCAAACTTTTCCAGACGATTGGAAATTTGAGGGTTCAGCTTCTCAACAATATAAACAAATTGGTAATGCAGTACCTGTCAATTTGGGCAGAGAAGTAGGATATTCAATCGTAAAATTCTTGAATCAGTATTACAGATTCTTAAATCCTAAATAATATGGATAATTTTCAAAAGTAATTTGGTCTAAAATACCTCTTTCAGATGTGATTGTTTCTGCCTTAATTTCATCTAATGCTGAATTTTCAATGATATCTTTGTTTTTTTCAATTGAATCAAGATAGTCTTTTATGGCAACTGGTAATGCTGTATATAACTGTAAAAGAGCATCTTTTTGCCCCGAAATTAATGCATAGAATTGGTCGCCTGAAATCTTATAAACACGACTATGACTATATTCTTTTCCATTTATTTCCCCTCCCCACAATTCATGGAAGCTACTTTTTGCTAAAATTTGAACCCAGTAACATTTAGCTTTCTTATGTTTATCAGCATAATTAGCAAGTTTTTGAAAAAGGCTTTCCGCTGAACTACTATTCATCGTATTATGCTTATTTTTAATATCTGCAAACAAACTATCATCCGTAGCCTTAACATCATACCCACTTAAAACGCCTACTTCATACCCTTCAATCCCGCCCAATATTTGCTCATGAAAAGTACCAATTGAATTATTAATAGATTTATCAATTTGACGTAAGATTTCGGATTGGATAAGGCTCTCTTCATCAATGTCATTGAACTTCGAATCAAACGTGAGTTTAATAGTATCTACTTTATTGGTATAAAATGACTTTTTGCTAACATTATTTTTAGCTTTTAAGTAGGCTTTGTAAAGATTGGCAACGCATTGAAGCAAATGTTTATCCGAGATGAAATTGACGTATTTATTCTGCATTTTTATTTTTAGGTTTTAATTACAGGCTAAGATAAGATTTTTACTTGAAATTTTGCAGAGTGCAAACAAAACCATTTGGTCCTTTCCATGCGTAGGTGTTGCCGCCCGTAGCCGAGAGGTCAAGCGTCAAGTTTTGGTCACCACACAAAGGAGCATTGGAAGAAATAGTTTGAGAAAAAGTGGCTGTATAGCTTAATAATAGGCACAATAGGAGGAATTGGTAGATTTTTTTCATTTTGTTTTTTTGTGGAAATTGGTAAAATTAAGCAATAACTTCTTTATACATAGCCTCAAATTCCTCATATTTCAAAAGGTTTATTTTAGG
>JAYVNT010000131.1:0-2245 GCA_043758285.1 Flavobacterium sp. | reverse complement strand
GTAAAAAGCTTTCCTGAAAGTGCTCAGCAAATATCTATTGAGCAACAACTTGATGATGTTGAACTCGACATAACCAAAGCTGTCCCTGTTGGATTAATTGTGAATGAAGTCATCACAAATTCATTTAAACACGCATTTGATAAATCAATTTATCATCCATTAATCCGCATTACGATGTCGTTAATAAATAATACAGTAACAATTACCTTATCAGACAATGGCCTGGGTAACACATTTGCTCAAAACACAAACAATAAAACAACCTTAGGCCTTTCTTTAATTGAATCATTGGCTGATCAAATTGATGGAATTGCTGAATATAACAATGATCACGGAACATCCTTAAAACTAGTTTTTAACCTATAGATTCATGGGCACTTCGTCTCTATTAATAATTATTATTTTTAGCTTAATAACCCTTGTTGTCTCAATTGTTTATATGAGCATAAGTTTTTCTCATAAAAAAAAGTATCGATTTGCTTGGTTATTTTTAGTGATAGTATCGGTTTCTTCCCTCATCATTTGCATTAATTTTTTAATTAATACTACCATAAATAAGTTTCAATCATTTACACAAACCATAGAAACTCAAATAGAAGAAAGTATGCGAGGTATGGCTGATTCTCTTTCAAAGCAGCAATATAATGATAGCGCCATTTATAAAAACAAACACGTGCAACAACTTATACAATGGCAAAATGATACAACTCAAAAAGTACCTCAACAGTTTTACAGCTATCTAGGTTTTGATAGTTATTACCGTTTCCCGCTTACATACCCGTATTCATTGCACTGTTCGCCTTTTAAAGATGATGCAGAGTTATTTGACGAAGGAAACGTCAGTCGCTTTGATCAGAACGATAATGGTGAAACTAACATGAACCTTGCTCATATTTCTAAATTAGCATTGGACAAACATTATTTATTAATAGAGCAAATATTAGTGGTTAATAATAAGGCACAAAAAAATTATGGCTTATTTAATTTTGCTACTCAACAAGCATCGTTTTTAAATACAAAACAAGCGTTATTTAAAACCGCTGTAAATGCTGGTTATAAAGGCATGCACAGGTTATTAAGTGTTGAAGAATACGCGCAGTTGTTTAAATAATACTTCTAGGATTATTGAAAATACAAGTCTTCTGTTTTTAGTCTCAAATAGCGTCTCACGGATAAGGCGGCACTTAAGCCCGAAATTAAAATACCTAAACATATTATTCCTAAAAATAGTAAGGCCAAAATATTTGGATCTTGTAGTTGAATAAAATCTGGTATGTAACGAGTGCTTAAATACAATACGCTAGCTAATAATGCTCCTGCTAATATGCCAGCAATAACACCTTGCCTAATGCCTTTTACAATAAATGGCATTCTTATAAAGCCTTGTGTGGCTCCTACTAAATACATGGTTCTAATTAAAAATCGTTTGGAATAAATTGATAGTCGAATGGTGTTATTAATTAAAGCAATGGCTACTACTAACAATAAACTACTAAACAATAAAATCATTAAGCTAGCAGCTTTAGCGTTTTCATTAACTTGCTTAATCATATCTTTATGGTACACGACTTCTTTAACAAAATGCTTTTGCATAATTGATTTTTCAAATCCCGCCAAGCTATCTACGTGTGCATAATCTGAATTTAACTTTACGTCAAGCGATGATAACAAAGGGTTATAACCCAAAAAAGAAATAAAGTCTTCACCTAATTCATCTTGCAATTTTTTGGCCGCATAGTCTTTACTGATGTAATCAATATTTTTGCAAAATGGAGAAGATGTTAATTCAGATTTTAAAATATCTAATTCTGCACTAGTAGTAGTATCTTTTAATACAATTTGAAAACCCACATTTTCTTTAATATGGTTGGATAATTTTTTAGCATTAATAATCACTAGCCCCAATAAGCCTAGCATAAACAACACTAAGCCTAAACTTATAATAACTGTAACTGATGATGTTTTTAGTTTTTGAGATGATGATTTAATAGACACAATAGTTGTTTTTTGTTCCCACTAAAATAAATGTAAAAACTGTTTTTAATTCTACTAACCAAACAACTAATTAACAAAAGCCTGTTTGTATAATTACAATAAGTCGGGACGCCTAATTTTAGTACGTTGCATCGCTTGCTCGTGCCTCCATTCATCAATTTTCTTTTGATGACCACTTAACAAAATATCTGGCACTTTCCATCCATTAAATTCTGCTGGGCGTGTATAAACTGGCGGTGATAATAAATTA
>JAYVNT010000130.1:0-2246 GCA_043758285.1 Flavobacterium sp. | reverse complement strand
CGACTGCGCAGATGGTACTGCGTTCACGTGGGAGAGTATGTCGCTGCCTTTTTTTAGAAGTCCTCATCATTTAGTTGGTGAGGACTTTTTGTTTTATGGGTGCAGCGTGTCCCTTCGGTTGATCCGCTGCCTTTTTTTAGTAACCCTGACCAGTCGGTCAGGGTTATTTTTTTATTGGTGCAGCGTGTCCCTTGGGTCGATCCGCTGCCTTTTTTTAGAAACCCTATTCATTTATGTGGATAGGGTTTTTTGTTGTTGGCTAAATCTTTGTGATTGCTTATGGTTATTGGTTGCGGTGTGGGTCAAATGAGTTGCGGTGTGTGGAAAACTTTTTGCGGTGTGAGTCAAATGAGTTGCGGTGTGTGGAAAATTTTCTGCGGTGTGGGTCAAAAGAGCTGCGGTGTGTGGAAAACTTTTTGCGGTGTACGTCGGATGAGTTGCAGTGACCTATATCTTCGTTGCAGGGAGAAGAATACTAGTTGGAGGTGGTAAAATACTGGTTGCAGGGAGAAGAATACTCGTTGTAAAGGAGACTGTCCTAAAAACTGTGTAAACGCCTTTGGTAATGTTTAATTTACTGAGTAAAGTTAAATTTTCACGTGGTATAAAACGTTGTAAATTTTATTATGCACCATTAAAATAATTGCAGTGTTTGTTGATGCAACATTCTTCACATTTCGGATTAGTGGGGCGGCAGGTTTCTCTTCCAAGAAACGAAATTGCCATGCCAATTTTGCTCCAAATATCTTTTGGCAAAGCCTGCATTAATAGTTTTTCGACTTTGTTTCCATCTTTGGATTCTGTAATTATCCCTATTCTTGGCGCTACTCTTATGACGTGTAAATCAGCTATTATTCCTTCGGCTGGTGCATTGGTTTCACGTAATATGACGTTGGCTGATTTTCTTCCTATTCCTTTTAGAGCGATTAGGCTTTCCATTGTGTGTGGAATGTTTTTATCTTCTTTAATTATTTGGGCAATTTCTATTAGCCAAATCGCTTTTGTTCCAAAGTTTCTAACTTTTGAGATGTGAGGTATTAATGCTTCAACATTGGAAACCGCAAGACTTTCCATGTTTGGATAAACTTCAAATAGTGCGGGAGCAATTTTGTTGATATTTGCATCGGAATCTTGTGCCGATAGAATTACCATTACCAAAAGTTGATAAGTATTTTGGTAATTTAAAGGATGTTTTTTGCCTTTGTATAATGCTATCAGCGGTTTTAAAATCTCTGCCCAATTTGGTGTTTCATTAAATATTTCCATGGTATTTTAATTTGAAATAAATGTAAGTATAGTTTCGATTACTTTTTTATCACCTAAAATTTTTCTGTGCCCTAATTTTTCTGTGATGAGAATTTCTCCTTTTTTTAAATTGTTCTTGATACTCGTTGCGGCTTGAACCGGTATTTCGGAATCATTTTTGTCGTGAATAACAAGGACAGGAATTTGTACTGATTTTGCTGCAAAACTTGCGGAATAGCTTTCCATTTCAACACCAAATTTTTTCTCAAAATGTGATTTCATCATTGAAGCGGTCTTTGGGTTTAATTCCATTTTTGAAACAAATTCATCCAAAATGTCCTGAATGATATCGCCACTACCTATGATTACTGCTTTTTTAATAGGTAATCCCTCTTTTATAGCATTTAGAATTGACATGCCACCAAGTGAATGTCCGATAGCGAATTCAAATGAACCAAATTGTTTATCAATTTCAAGAATGGAGGCAATAAACTCCGGCATTAGTGTTGCGCTACTTCTTGATTTTCCATGTGCTGGGGCATCAAAACTGATGGTTGAAAATCCTTTTTGAAGTAATTCATCAGCGATTTTGAATAATTGTGTTCCTCTTCCTGACCAACCATGAACCAGCAATACTTTACGTTTGCTTTTGCCATATTGATAGACGATTATCTCTTTATTAATCTTTGGAATGAATAGTTTTGTTTGTTTGCTATTTTCTTCCATGTGTAATTCACGCTTCGGAATTTTATGTTTTAGAGGAGTTGTGAATAGTTTCGCTGCGAATAGAGTTGCTAATTTTGGAGAAATTGCTTGTAATAATTTAGCCGTAAGGCGAATTGCTTTAGGAATTTGCAATGATTGATTGGGTTTATCGCTTATTTTTGTCATTTCAATAAAATTATACTGCAATTTATAACTTATACTATTTTTTTCTAAATTTCAACATCATAAATATAAATCAAAATGCAAAATCAAACCCGAATAATTATTGAAAATGT
>JAYVNT010000129.1:0-2247 GCA_043758285.1 Flavobacterium sp. | reverse complement strand
ACATTCGCTATACCGAATCGAAGCAAGTGGAGTTGGAATTGTTAATGTATTATTGTCGTGGTGTGAAAGCGCTAAATTTAGACATGGAATCTAGTGTTGTATTAACCAATTTGTATAACCAACAACTAAAAAAGATTCAAAAGGCTATAGCTACCTTGCACGAAGACTTGCAGTTCGATTTTCAAGAAGAGTTGGCTTCCCTCGTTTCGTAGTAAAAACTAGAATTTTTATGCTTATTTTGCACTATGGATAATTTATCTCTTCAAACATTTTGTGACACGTTGTTAAAGAGCATTTCTCAGCAACAATTTGTAAAGCTTACTTTGGCTAAACCTACCAAATTGGCTAACGATTTAAAGAACATTTACATTCGTTTGGTGGTATTGAAAGATGAAGAGAAATTGTCTTTTACTTTTCGTTCTGAAACAAATGATAAGGTTAAAAATTATTCTATTGTTGAAGGCGCTGCTTTTATTTTAACCTTGTTGGAGGAGAGTTTTTTGTCGGCAAGTTTATTTACAACAACAAGCGATGTGACTTTGCTTATTTCTAAAAAAGGAAAAGTTTCAATCAGTACTCATAAAGCTTTTTTTAAAGAACCTCTTCTTGAAGAGCACGATCGTGAAAAAAAGAAAAGGGTAGTCGACAACGATGCCTACTTGCATTTACTTGGCATTACAGATGAGGTAGGTATTGTAATTCCTAAAATGTCTGACAAGTACAAGCAAATCAATAAGTACTTAGAAGTAATTGAAAGCTTAATAAAGGATGCGGTATTGCCGAAGCAAGTAAATATAGTTGACATGGGATCGGGCAAGGGTTATTTAACTTTTGCCTTATACGATTTTTTGAAAAATAAACTTGAAATGGATGTTCGAGTTACGGGTATCGAATTGAGAGAAGAATTGGTGAAGACTTGTAGAGCTGTGACTAAGCAATGTGACTTTACGAATTTGTTTTTTGAAAGCAAGCGAATTGAAGCGTTTAATGATGAGCGCATCGATATTTTAATTGCGCTACATGCTTGTGATACGGCTACAGACGATGCTATACAAAAAGGTTTTGCATCGGATGCATCGTTAATTATATGCGCACCTTGTTGTCACAAACAAATTCGTCAGCAAGTTAAAGGTCAAGAACAAAAAAGTCCATTACTAAAGTACGGTATTTTTAAGGAACGTCAATTTGAAATGGTAACAGATGCTATGCGTGCACTTATTATGGAGAAGCATCAATACGACACTAAAATTTTTGAATTTATTTCGAACGAACACACCCGAAAGAATGTCATGCTGGTAGGTACTAAAACTTCAAAATTGAAAGATATACCAGCACTAGATACCTCCTTGACTACTTTGAAAAAAGACTTTGGTATAGATTATCATTACTTAGAGAAAATCGCCAATTAGGCCACTTGTAATTAGTTTTCATACAAGTCTTTTAGGTATAACTCTTTCTTATCTTCTAAACGAGCATTTATAAGTCATTGGTTTGATTGATAATTACCGAAAACAGTATTATTTTAGTAAGCATTTATTTAAAAAAGTGGAAAGTAATAAGAAAACAAAGCTTACTCTGGTACATCGTATTTCCAATCAACTAGGCATTGTTACGGAAAGTAGAACGTTGTTTTCTTTACTTATTGTTAACCTTGCATTTATTGGTTTTGCAATTGCTTTTTTTATTAGAGATCTAATAGCTCTTTTAACGGATGGTGAAATTTTTATGTCGGTTACCTACAGAATGGCTGTTATATTTTCGCTATCTGTATTAAGCATATTCTTTTCTAAACGGTCGCAGAAGATCAGTATTTACATTACGTGTTGTATTCCTCTTTTTATATTGTATGTATACCCCGTATTTTTTATGCCATATCAAATTATTAATGAGTCATTAGTAATTAATATGTTGACGCTATACTTAGCGTGTACTCTTCCATTTATACTGTTCAACATTAGTAAAGAAAAGGCTTCTATTGTTGGGTTAAACATTCTTGTATTTTCAGTTCATATTATTATTCAGTATAAAAATGTTTACTATACGACTTTGCCTTTAAAAGGTGATTTAGTAATGTATTTTAGAGAAAATTATATTGTGTTGCTATTATTTCAAACATGTGTTTGGCAATTTTTCTTTTGGCTATTGTACACTACATACAGTAAAAATGAACGTTATCAGAAGGCTTTAAAAGAATATAACATTACTGTTCATGATCAGAATAGTGAAATTGAAGCGCAAAATGAAGAA
>JAYVNT010000128.1:0-2248 GCA_043758285.1 Flavobacterium sp. | reverse complement strand
CAAAATAATGGTAGAACGCAGCGAACTAAAAGCCGTAATTACCATGCCAAGTGGTGTGTTTAAACCTTATGCCGGAGTAAGTACTTCTATTTTAATTTTTACAAAAGGTGGAGAAACCAACAATGTGTGGTTTTATGAAATGCAAAACGATGGTTACAGTTTAGACGACAAACGAAACAAAATTGATAAAAGCGATTTACAAGACATCATCAAACAATACCATTCCCGAAGTACGGCTCCCTCTCCTTTGGAGAGGGCTGGGGTGAGGACTTTCTCTGTACCCAAACAAGAAATAATCGACAACGATTATGATTTAAGTCTCAGCAAATACAAACAAGAAGTATATGAAGAAGTTATTTACCAAAAACCAAAAGTGATTTTCGAAAAATTGGAAAGCATAGAAGCGAATATTAGTAAAGGATTGAAAGAACTTAAAGAATTAGTATAATGAGATTCGAAAGATTGGGTGATATAGTTACAATTAAAAAGGGGAAAAAGCCTTTGTTTAGTGAAACTCCTAATGAAAAATCGGTTAGGGTTTTGCAAATTGATGATTTGCGAAATGATATTAATTTAAAATACACAGATCAAAAAAATGGAGTTTTAGCTAATGAAGATGATATTTTGTTAGCGTGGGATGGAGCAAACGCTGGTACTATTGGGTTTGGTAAAAAAGGATACATAGGAAGCACTATTGCTTTATTAAGAAAAAACAATCCGGAAAGCTATTCTTCTGTTTTTATTGGTAAATTTTTGCAAAGTCAATTTGACTATTTAAGAAGTAAATCTACGGGCGCAACAATCCCACACATCGATGGTAAATCATTGAAAGATTTGAAAATACCGAAGTTGCAGATCCCCGACCAAATTCGCATAGCCTCTATACTCAGCCAAGCCGAAGCTTTAATAGCACAGCGAAAACAAAGCATTAGCCTTTTTCATGAATTACTAAAGTCTACTTTCTTGGAAATGTTTGGGGATCCGGTGAGGAATGAGAAAGAGTGGGAGATGGTAAAATTGGAAACGCTTGGAACACTAGATCGAGGCGTCTCAAAACATAGACCAAGAAATGCACCTGAATTATTAAACGGAAACTATCCGTTAATTCAAACAGGAGATATTGCGAAGGCGGGAGTATATATCACAAAATATAAAAACACCTATTCTGAAATTGGATTAAGGCAAAGTAAATTATGGCCAACAGGTACCTTATGTATTACTATTGCCGCTAATATTGGAAAAACAAGTATCCTTAGTTTTTCTGCTTGCTTCCCTGATAGCGTAGTAGGCTTTATAGTAAATAGTAAATGTGCCAATAATATGTACGTTTATTTTTTATTCGACTTTTTGCAAACCATGTTAGAAAAAAATGCACCTCAAGCCGCTCAAAAAAATATAAACCTTGAGTTATTAAGAAATTTACCAGTACCTAAGCCGAACTTGAACCTTCAAAATAAATTTGTCACAATTGTAGAAAAAGTAGAAGCCTTAAAAAGCCAATACCAACAGAGCTTAACAGAGTTGGAAAATATGTATGGGGTATTAAGCCAAAAGGCATTTAAGGGGGAGTTGAATATTAAAGAAGTCAAAATTAAAGAGAAGGTTTAAATACAAATCAAAATAAGTAAAGAGTAAAATGTTAGATCAATCGTTTTCTGCTGATAATTTTAAAAAGATTCTTGATTTTGAGAACAGGAAAGGGAAAAACCTTGAAAAAATGTTTTTTGCCGATGTGTTCCAAATCACAAAGGATATTAGCGAAATCAACTTTGAGATTAACGGTCAACTTAGAAAGCGAATTGTAGACGATCCAAAGTTAATAGAACTCAAGGAGAAAAAGAGTAATACGAAGAAAACAAAAGAGGATCTTCTGATGTCTAAGTTAGAAGGGTGCAGCGCAAGGTTATCGGAAAAGAATTTCAAGTTTACAATTAAAAAGGTTGATACAGGAGATAAGCCAGTTTATACAATAGAGAACTTACCTGAAAATTATTTTGCAATGAAACAATTGAAGTATAATTTAAAAAAATCATTTAAAGTAAAGCAAGCGAACAGATTTGCTATTGTAGATCAACTAAAAGGCATACTTACCGATGATTTTCCGAAAACAATTTTAAGAACTGATATTAAAAGCTTCTATGAGTCAATACCACATGATAAATTATTAGCTAAAATAACTGAGAATAATCTGCTTAGTTTTTTGAGTAAAAAATTAATTTGGAAGCTACTGAAAGATTATAAAATACTT
>JAYVNT010000127.1:0-2251 GCA_043758285.1 Flavobacterium sp. | reverse complement strand
TACTTTCGGTTCATACCATTGTAAGTATGGACTTTGCTACTTCGATTGTACCTGGTTGGCATACTACCATTTTCCCACCTTACTTTGTGGCTGGAGCAGTATTTTCAGGATTTGCGATGGTAAATACGTTGCTTATTATCATGAGAAAAGTGTCAAATCTTGAAAATTATATTACTATTCAACACATCGAATTAATGAATATTGTAATCATGATTACAGGATCTATAGTTGGTGTTGCCTATATTACGGAGTTATTTATAGCTTGGTATTCAGGAGTTGAATATGAACAATATGCATTTTTAAACAGAGCCACTGGACCTTATTGGTGGGCATACTGGTCGATGATGACATGTAATGTGTTTTCTCCACAATTTATGTGGTTCAAAAAATTAAGAACAAGTATTATGTTCTCTTTCATTATCTCGATTGTGGTAAACATCGGAATGTGGTTTGAGCGTTTTGTAATTATCGTAACATCTCTTCACAGAGATTATCTTCCATCGTCATGGACGATGTTCCAACCAACATTTGTAGATATTGGAATTTTTATTGGAACGATAGGTTTCTTCTTTGTGTTATTCCTTTTATATGCTAGAACTTTCCCAGTGATTGCTCAAGCTGAGGTTAAAACAATCTTGAAATCATCTGGAGAATATTATAAGAAAAAAAGAGAATTAGAAGGTCATAAAAATTCAGATAAACATTAATAGTTGCTATGAGTAGTAATAAAGTTATACACGCAATATACAATGACGATGATGTATTGATGGATGCAGTTAAGCAAACAAGAGCCGCTCATCATCATATAGAAGAAGTATTCACGCCGTTCCCAGTGCATGGTTTGGACAAAGCAATGGGAATTGCTCCAACACGATTAGCTATTTGTGCCTTTATTTATGGTTGCATTGGTTTAAGTGTAGCAACAACCATGATGAATTTTATAATGATTCAGGACTGGCCACAAGATATTGGAGGAAAACCAAGTTTTGCATATTATCAAAATATGCCGGCGTTCGTGCCAATTATGTTTGAGATGACAGTATTTTTTGCAGCGCATTTAATGGTTATTACTTTTTATATGAGAAGTAGATTATGGCCATTCAAGCAAGCTGAAAATCCAGATGTTAGAACAACAGACGACCATTTCTTAATGGAAGTTTCAGTTAAAAATAATGAAGATGAATTGATGAGATTTTTAATGAACACAGGAGCAGTAGAAGTTAAAGTAGTTGAAATTGATAAGCATTAATATAGATATGAAAAGTTTACTTAAAATAGCATTTGTATTAGGTATCGTTGTTTCCTTTTCGTCTTGTAAAGATAATTTGAAACCAAACTACCAATACATGCCAAATATGTACGAATCGGTAGCTTATGAAACCTATTCAGAATCGAATGCTTTCAATTCGCCAAAAGGTTTAAAAGGAAAAGAAGGACAATTACCTCCAACAGGTTCAATTAAAAGAGGTTTTGTACCGTATGAAATTCCAAATACTGCGGAAGGATATAACTTCTCTAAAACAATTGTAAAATCGCCACTTGATTCTATAGCGGTTGATATGAAAAAAGCAGAAGAGTTATTTGTTATTTATTGTGCTATTTGTCATGGTGAAGCTGGAAACGGAATGGGGAAATTAGTGAAACAGCAAAAATTCCTGGGTGTTCCAAATTATAAAGACAGACTAATTACTATTGGAAGTATTTTCCATGTTCAAACCTACGGATTAAATTCAATGGGTTCTTATGCCAACCAATTGAGTCAACAAGAACGTTGGATGATTGCTGCTTATGTTCTTGAACTTAGAAGCAAATTATAATTGTAAAACAAACTGATTGTTATAGATATGTATACCTTTTCAAGTAAATTAAAAACTTTTTCTTTCATCTTAATGCTTTTAGGAGCTTTGGGTATTAGTATTGGTTTTATGTTAGCCCCAAAAACAATTCAAGATGTTGAAACTATTCTGAAAGCGGAAGAATCAGCGCATCATGAAGGCGTGCATGAAGCTGCATCTAATGAAGCAACCAAATCGGCAACTGATGTAAAAGCTGAACATGAAGAACATGTGGAACATGTTTTTCATCAATTGCAAAATAAACCATGGGCAGCGTTATATGTTGCTTGTATCTTTTTTTTACTAATCTCCATGGGTGTTTTAGCATTCTACGCAATACAACAGGTAGCACAAGCAGGTTGGTCTCCAGTTTTGTTTAGAGTAATGCAAGGAATTACGGCTTACTTACCCGTTAT